>JADFSL010000058.1 GCA_022560785.1 Patescibacteria group bacterium | reverse complement strand
AGGCGTGAGATGACCGAAAAGCATCTCAAACTCAGGCTGAAAGATAGAATGATAGACGTAAATTCAAGATTCAAAGTCTGCCCATAAAAGAATTTTCAAATTTAAAAACGTTTTTCAAGGTATTTAACCATTTACTTAATGGAGGTGTCTAATGGAAGAAGGTAAAAAGTCTGGAAGCTGTGAGCAAAAGATCATTCTGGCGGCGGGAATTGTTTTGATCGCAGTAGCCGTGCTGGCGGATATTACCCCGCTTGGAGGGGCTCCGGGATTTGGCTTGAAGCAGATTACAGTGCTCATTTTTGGATTAGGGGGGGTGGGATACTGGTTTTATAAAAAGAAGAAGGCATAATTCTCAAGCTCTAGGTAATCAAGCTCTAGGCAGACAACGACAGCGCCTATGACAGGAGCAAACAGGAGCAAACAGGGTCAGCCCTTCACCCTGAATCTGGAACCCAATAAGCTCGTGCATGATTTCAACATGGGTCTGGAACCTAATAAGCTCGTGCATAATTTTAGAAGAGCTGGGCTCTTCTAAACATTAGGCGTGAGAGGACCGAAAGGCATCTCAAACTCAGGCCTGAAACCTGAAATTACAGGGAACTGTAATGCCCCCGGTTAAGCAAGGGTTTTTTAAGTTAGAACTGGCACTGGTTTTTGGCTAAAAGTTTCATAATATTGTTTTGGCGTCATATTGTTCAAGGATTGATGGGGATAATCGGTGTTGTATGCATTGATCCATTTGCTCAGAGCATCAGAAAAGGCAAAGGGATTGTCCCAGTCATAAGTCCAGACTAAGTCTTCTTTGATGGTTCGCATGACACGTTCTGTATCGGAATTGCCTTTGGGGTTACACCAGGTTGTAAAGATTTGTTTGATACCAACAAGGGAACAATTCATCATAAATCTCTGACTGGTTGGCTGACAACCGTTGTCAGAGATGAGAAAGAGCGCTTGATCTTTGATAGATTCTCGGATGCCGCGAGGAAAACGCTTGTTAACAGCATTTTCGAGAGCTAAAAGCCAATCATCTGTTTTGGATTGGATGTTTAGAGAATAACCAACGATTTCTTTGGTGCACCAATCTAGGACAATACACAGATAGAGCCAGCCCCAGGGGTGCATTTTGATTTTTGTCATATCGATGCCCCAGTAATGATTAGGGCGGTAGGCTCTAGGTTTAGAGCGGAACGGACCGCGACGAGCACGTATCCGCTGTCGTTTAGTCACGAGAAGGTTGTTTTCTTTCATGACACGATGGATACGATTTTTACCGGTAGGGTAACCTAGGCGATATTTCAGATAAGCCCAGGTACGGCGGTAGCCCCAAAGGGGGTGATCATCCTTGATGGGTTGAATCATAGCAAGGAGCCCTAAGTCACGCTTCCTGGTTGCTTCAGAACGTTGGCGTTTCATAACTCGTACTCGTTTTTTTTTAGTTCAATGGTGAGATCACCGATGATGTTTTTAAGTTGTTTGACCTTAGTTTCCAAATGTTGCTCTTTTTGTGATTGTTTTTTGACGTCAAAGGCTTGATGACAGGTTTGTAGGAACTGATCACGCCATTTGTAGTACTGTGTTTGAGATATCTGATATTTTTGACAGAGTTTGCTGACATCGATTTGGCCGGAGAGGCCCTCTAGGATGATTTGAGACTTTTGTTTACTGGTCCATTGTCTGCGTTTCATAGAATCGGCTCCTTTCGGTTATGAGCCAATTCTAACTTAGTTCGCCTTATTTGTTAACTGGGGGCAGTATATTTCTTTCCACAAGAGTAAAAGGCAACACAAGTTTTTAATGCTATCTTTTATCCTCCTGAACTTAACTTCGCCTATTCGCGCCTCATATCTTATATGAATTTCCCCACATCGAATATCATTTTTCATAAGAGCCCTGATCTTAAGCTCCTGGGAAAACTCCATATTTTTCCCTCTTGCCTTTATTTTACACAAAACATCTTTTTTAAATGCCATCATTCCCGACTGTGAGTCTCGCAATTTTATCTTAAATAAGAGTCTCGCAAGAAAAGAAACAAGATAGTTTGCTATTTTATTTGAGAGGCGCTGGCTATTTTTGTTGACAAGGGGATATCGGCACCCAGAAACAAAATCGC
>JADFSL010000057.1 GCA_022560785.1 Patescibacteria group bacterium | reverse complement strand
CAAAAAAAGGAGGAGTAATCATTTCTAACTTCTTCAAGAAATGGGAAATCTGTTTACCGCGAAGGTGTGAAAAGTACTTACCAGACTACTGGGAAATTACCTTACCGAAGCACTGGGAAAAGTACTTGACAGTTTACAACCCCAGATCAAGGGTTTGTCTTTTCTACTCAATGAGAGTACCATTCTCTTATGCTTGGGGAACGGAGCTATCTTGAAATACTCAGGAGTTTAAAGACTGCCTGTTGTGTTAGATTGCCAATTCCCAAGTGCGAGAGAACCTATTAAGGAAATTGTGTGTGCACCTTGAGTGCAGCCACTCATTAATAACCAGTATGGTCTTCTCAAAGAGAATAGACTCGCACGAATAAAAGCATCTGTTCCCTAATTGAGCAAGTTTTATTAACTCAGTCTCCTTGATCATTCTATCCTCCTTTTTTGCTTACCCTAAATATATAGATGCAAAAAAGGGTGAAAAGCGGACATTTTCTCTTAAGAGCATTATTATTTCTAAAACAAAGCGATTTGGCTAAGTACAAAAAAGAAAAGATAAACCTATAAGGAAGTTAACTAATTAAATCTCTAAGGTAGGACATTCTGGCTTGATCGTTATATATGACATTCTACTAACACTATAACACATCAGCTGCCGATATTTGACAAAAGAGACATATTCCAGTATTATCCCAAATGAAAAGGAGTTAGAAATGAGAAAAAAGATAATTCGTCTTGGATTGTTTGGACTGGGGACAGTAGGAAGAGGAATAGTAGAACTTCTTGACCGGGAGAAAGAAAAAGAAGAAGATTATGAATTTGTTTTGGAGAAAATAGTTGTTAAGCATTTAGATAAAAAGAGACCGTTTTCTTTTTCTCATCATTTGTTGACCACAAACCATAGGGAGATTCTGGAAAATCCAAAAATTAATACTATTATAGAGGTAATGGGAGGGATAAATCCTGCTGAAGAGATAATATTAGAGGCTTTGAAAAGAGGAAAAAATGTAATAACTGCTAACAAAGCCCTTTTGGCTCGAACAGGAAGTCTAATTTTCAAAGAAGCGAATGAGAATAATTGCTATTTAGGAGTAAGAGGGTCTAATATTGCCAGTTACCGCCTCATAGAGAGTATGACCTCCTCTCCTCTGCGGATTAATAAGCTAATAGGGGTTTTTAGTGGAACATGTAATTATATATTGACCGAGATGGAAAAAACAAAAGAGGATTTTTTTTCTATTCTCAAAAAAGCGCAGGACATTGGTTATGCAGAGAAGGACCCTTCTGATGATATTGATGGCTTTGATACAGCCCATAAGTTGGTAGTTTTACTTGGTTTGGCTACGGGGTTCTTCCCGCCTCTTGATTCTTTTTCCATAGAAGGAATTAGAAGAATTTCCTATCAAGATATTGTTTAACTTGCTGCTCTATGTCATGGCCTAGGGAGGGATGTACATCAGTGGTTATCGCATCCGGGTTCAGCGCGAGTTGCTCGCATTCGCAGCTGACGCTGCGCGCTGTCGTCGGATTATTATGAAAAACAACGAGTTAAGGCAAGCTTTATTTTGGCACGCTTCCTGCAAATAGAGACGCTATCGGATCGCGTCTCGCGGCCTTTTTATTATTTTGCACCATGACTACCCGGAGGAAAGATCCATGACGCCCGCAGAAGTACTTGTCTTCATCAAAGATGAAGGCGTCAAATTTATCGATTTTCGTTTCACCGACACGATCGGCAAAGAACAGCACGTCACGGTCCCCGCGCACACGGTTGACGAAGACCTGTTTGAAGACGGCAAAATGTTCGATGGCTCGTCAATAGCCGGTTGGAAGGGGATCAACGAGTCCGACATGATCTTGATGCCGGATGCGGCATCGGCAGTGCTCGACATCTTCACCGACGAAACAACGATGAATCTTCGCTGTCAGGTTGTCGAGCCCACGACCATGCAGGGCTATGATCGCTGCCCGCGCTCGCTCGCCTTTCGCGCACAGGCATACCTTGAGTCGACCGGCATAGCCGACGTAGCCTACTTCGGTCCGGAAAATGAATTTTTTGTCTTCGACCATGTCGCCTGGGACGACAACATGCAGGGTGCATTCTATAAAGTGGATTCTGAAGAAGGCGCATGGAACAGTGG
>JADFSL010000056.1 GCA_022560785.1 Patescibacteria group bacterium | reverse complement strand
GAGCTAGACTGATGCTCTATATTATCGAGATAATGATTAGAGCCACCATAATACCTCATACGTGTTACCGGACTACGTTCACCATTCCCCGGTTTTGGCACATGTGAGTTGTCAAAATTAATATCCTGCACTTCTCCGCTGATTGCGGGAAACACTTTAGTTTTTTTTGCCATTACTACCCCGTTTTTTTGTTAATCCAACAACATTGTAACATAGCTTATGTTAAAGTCAATTTTTTATACACCACTTACTATATTACAAAAAAACCTACTCAATAAGCTCACTGCATTTTACTACATTATTCTTTCCACGATTGTTTTTGGCTTCATACATTGCCCTATCCGCACATCCTATAAGATCAGTTAAACTACTTGCCTTTGATTCTCTCAAGGACGATACACCAACACTTGTTGTTATTTTTATGTCTGGATTCTCTTCAAATCTTATTTCGCTTATGAGGGCTCTTAGTTCTTCGGCCTTTTTAAATGCCTCTTTCTCATCTGCACCTAATAACCCTACTATAAACTCCTCTCCACCTAGCCTTCCTACAATATCAATACCCCTGACATTTTCACTCATTATCTCTGCAACAGACACAAGAACCTTGTCCCCAATATCATGCCCATATGTATCGTTTATACTCTTGAAATTGTCTGCATCAAAAAATATTACTGAAAAATCCTCAATTCTTATATTCCTTTTTGCTTCAGGATTCTCCTGTAAAAATTTTGCTTCATTAAAAAATTCGTCAAATATGTCATTTATACCCCTACGGTTTAAAACTTGCGTTAGTTCATCTTTAAACGCAATTGATTTTAAATGCTCTATCTCTTTTTCAAGTTCTTTTATTTTTTGTTTATCGTCACTCATGTTCTATTTGAATTTAATTTTTAATCCATCTAATATCTATTAATGCCTGAGCTCTCTCATTAATTTGTGGATGGGTCACCACCAATACCATAAGCATACGGTTTATATACAGAACGCGACTCGTTTCAATATAAGTTTATTACTTTCCACCCCTTAATGCTAGAGTTCTTTCTTTCACTGGTGGGTGTGTCATAAACAATTTATTCACTCCGGAAGATGCTTTTTTGCCAGAACCAAAAGGGTTGGCAATAAAAAGATGCGCGGTGGCGTGACTTGTTTTCTTCATTTCCTGTCCGTGCGAGGCAATTTTCTCAAGCGCAGATGCCAGCCCTTCAGGGTAACGCGTCAAAAGCGCACCAGATGCATCTGCAAGAAACTCTCTTTTGCGCGATATAGCAAGTTTAATAAGTGTTGCCGCTATAGGAGCCAAAATTGCAAGCACCAATCCTACAATTATAAGAATTATTCCTGCGCGACCGTTCCTGCTACCACCGATTCCAAAAAGTGACATACGCAGAAAGATATCAGAGATTATGGCAACAAAACCTACGAGTACCACCGCAACAGTTGAAACTAAAATATCACGATTGCCTATATGAGAAAGCTCATGTGCCAACACTCCCTCAAGCTCTGTTTTATCTAAAATGCTAAGCAGTCCGGTTGTAACAGCAACCGCCGCATGCTTTGGATTGCGCCCCGTTGCAAATGCATTCGGCGCCGGATCGTGCACTATATAGAGTTTCGGCATCGGAAGCCCTGCGGTAATTGAAAGGTTCTCAACAATATTCCAAAGTTCTTTTTGCTCTTCTCTTTTAACCATTTTCGCACCAGTCAATTTAATAACTATCTTGTCCGAGTTCCAATAGCTGAAAATGTTCATCAGTAAAGCCAGAGCAACCACTACATAGAGAATTATCGGACTATTTGCGTACCAGCTGAATGCCCAGCCGATTCCGATGACAACAATCAAAAAACTTGCCATTAAAAACCACGTTTTCCTAATATTGCTGTCTTGGTGTGTGTAAATTGATGCCATAATCCAGTTATTTAAATTTCTGCCGGTATGTTTCCCAGTAAATTTTTATACGTTACATTTTGTGCGGTATTTCTTATTTAGAAATTTACCTTTACTGGTTCTTTTTCCTCAGAACCTTCTTCAAGTTCAAAAAATTCTCTTTTCCCAAATTTGAATATATTCCCGACAATATTCTGTGGAAATGATTCAAGTCCGATATTAAGATCTCTGACATTTGAGTTATAAAAACGCCGTGCTGCCTGAATCTT
>JADFSL010000055.1 GCA_022560785.1 Patescibacteria group bacterium | reverse complement strand
TAGCGGGTGAGCCGTATTAGTGGAAATCTCTATCTACGGTTCGACGAGGACTTCGGGATTAAACCCCCGAGGTTACTCTACTGTCCAATGTATTTTGTCTTGCAAAACAACCCCTCTCTTTTATAATAACCACCAATAGGTAAGTTACAAACCACTTGTATCACATTTATTATGTAGTCAAGGGGAATCTTGATCCCCTTCATTTGCTCAAGGAGCTTAACAATGTTCAATTTAGCAGATTATATATCAAAAGAGAAAATCGCTGAATTCTGCCGAAGAAACCATATTGTTAAACTCGCTCTCTTCGGTTCTGCTCTACGAGACGAGTTAAAATCCGACAGTGATATTGATATTCTGGTTGAGTTTGAGGAAGATCACATTCCAGGCCTGATCACTTTCTGTGGGATGCAGAATGAGCTTTCTGACATGATAGGCAGAGAAGTTGATCTGAGGACACCACAGGATTTGAGTAGATATTTTCGGGATGAAGTAGTGGAAACTGCACTGGTGCAATATGAACAGAAGTGGTTATACTCGGCTTTCACATATGATTGAAGCCGCTCAGGATGCCCTGACATTTCTATCTGGAAAATCATTCGATGAGCTACAGGATGACCGCCAACTGGCTTTTGCTGTTGTTCGTGCTCTTGAAATAGTTGGTGAAGCTGCATCACAGATTTCACAGGAACTTCGAGACCGATATCCAAACATAAAATGGCGAGACATTATCAGCATGCGTAACAAACTGGTTCACTCTTATTTTGATATCAACTACAATATTGTATGGGCGGCGGTACAGGATGATATTCCAAGATTAGTCCCTGAACTTCACAAGATCGTAGATGAAAACCAATGACACATTCATTGAAAAAACTGGAGAAATTGTTAATTTAATTACAAAATACGGAACACACAATTTTAACCTGACAAGAATGCTAATGGACCATCTTGAAGAGAAGATAAAATAATCTAGCCACGAAACCACAAAGGTACTAATTACTCAATACTTAAATTCATTCCTGCCCGCCAGACTGTTAGGAGGGAATTCATCAATAGTCAATCCTTTAACCTTAGTGTCAATTCGTGAAATTCCCTGCCTGTCGGCAGACAGGGTGTCTAATGTCTTTTGTCTTGCAAAACACCCCCACTCTTTTATAATATTTAAGTAAGTAAAGCAGTTACAAATCACTTTTACCACTTTCTAATAATCTTCAAAAGATAGTTTTACTTGTTTATACAAGTAAACTTTTTCATCCATATATTAAACAAGACTGTACAAGAATGAAAAACAGGTTTACATCTCGCCACTTGACATCACCATTACCGTTTAGTACTCTATTTTCATTATGGACAATTTGGTAAAATACGAAGACTGTATAATCCGAATAAAAGACATTAGTGACATTTTTATGCTAGCAGAACGCTTGGATTTTCATGTTTTCAGAGGACAAGGACAAGATTGGGAAATTGAATCTAGGCTTTCACGAATTCTGAAGCCATTAAAAATAGATGAGTGGAATTACAAAAATAGAGAACACAACATAATTGACGAATTTAAGGCTAGAATTGAGCTGTACAGAGACTTTAACGTGAATACTAAAGATTACGTAGAGTGTTGTAGCCTTATTCAACACTACGGTGGGCCAACCAGATTAATTGACTTCACTGATTCATTTTTTGTCGCAGTGTTTTTTGCCATAGAAAACATTGAATCAAATCATGATGCTGTCATATGGGGATTCGCAGATTTTATTCTTGGTGATATAAATTGTCGGAATGAACTAATTAAACCAAGTTTTGGAAATCGTAGAAAAGTTCAGCACGAAAAGATGGTTGAAAAAGCAAATCAGATTTTCAATAACGAAGAAGAAAAAGAGACTGGATTGTTAGTTATCAGACCAAGGAGAAAGAATGAAAGATTGTCAAGACAACAAGGTCTATTCTTAATGCACGAAAACATCAAAATTAGTTTTATGGATAATCTAAATAAATGTTTTTCAAGAGACTTTGAAGAAAATGCAAAAGAAGTAACCTTATCAGATTTGAATGAACTTCATTACCTTGTGTTTGTAATAAAAATTATAATACCAGCAAGAATACCAACAACAGCAACTATTATAATAATTTGCATAGGGGTAATTTTAGGTTTATAATCACTAGAA
>JADFSL010000054.1 GCA_022560785.1 Patescibacteria group bacterium | reverse complement strand
ACTGGAAAGACCGATACGAAGTAGTGCCCTGGATGCTCAAACTCACTCCCGACAGGCAAAACAAACTGAAAAAACCATCTTCGGCTGACTGTTTTCAGGTGCGCTCATTGTCGGAGAAAAGGTTTGTGAAAAAAATAGGGACGGTTGACGCTGACACCCTTGAACAAATCAAGGACGGACTGGCGAAAGTTCTTTCCATCGGTTACTGACGACTGAAAAAAAGAAAAAATTACTTGCCCCAATCGAGTAGATGGCTCTGCGACCTGTCGGCAGCGGGGTGCACCTCTCACACCACAGGTCCTTCCTTCGTCAGGATAAACTCCCGGGTCTCGTACTTGGCGGTTCGTTTAGCATACCAAAACCGCTCTTTACACCAGTTTTGACTTTGCCTTAGTTTTAAGATAGGGCTATCCGTCAGCTGACGGATTCCCTATCGAATTTTGGGGCAACTAAACGTTCGGTCCTTCACTGGTTGTGAGTCCTCAAGGGTATGGGTTTAGCAATCCCTGTCTCGTTACTCCAGCTAATATGACCTCTGCTGACTTCTCAATCTGCAACAAGTACAGTTCGAGATCTCCCTCGGTAAGAGCCTGTTCATAATCTTTTTAGTAGGATTTTAATAAAAGCTAAAACCACAAATTGAAGGCTTGTATTGATTTTTCTCTCACAGTTTTTCCAAAGCCGTCTACATTTATCAAGCCAGCCGAAGGATCGCTCCACTACCCATCTTTTAGGAATAACTGCAAACGTGTGTTGTTCATTGCGTTTGGCAATTTCTACTGACGAACCAATTTGTTTTTTAACGGCTTCGGCAAACTTTTCACCGCTATACCCTCCGTCTGCAAGCACATTCTCTACTTCGCTCAGATTTTGCTCCTGGTTCTGGCTAAACAGAGTCATTAGTGCCCCTTCTCTATCTGTTACATTAGCTGTCGTTATTCCTATGGCATGAGGCAATCCTTGAGTATCTACAGCTATGTGTCGCTTGATGCCTGAAACCTTTTTGCCAGCATCATATCCTTTTTCTTCTGCTGTGTCTGTGTTTTTCACGCTTTGTGCATCAATGATGCAAAAACAGGTTTGCTCTTTCCGCCCATGTTTGACTCGGGCCTGACCAACCAATTTTTTTAAGACCTGCTCCAATAAGCTGGCTTCTTCATCAACTCTTTGGCTCCATTGCCTATGATACTCATAAACAGATCGCCACTTTGGCAAATCACTTGGTAACATGCGCCATTGGCAACCGCTTTTAAGAACGTACAAGACCGCACAAAAAACATCATATAAGTCAAGTGTCCTAGGTCTTGTTTGTTTCTTAAAATTATCCAAATCTTCTCGGATATGTTCAAATTGTTCTCTTGTTATATCGCTGGGATATGTCTGTCTGTAATGCTTCTGCGTTTTCATAACACAAAAACATTAAATCATTTGCTATCTATTCAATAAATTACTACCAAATTATCAACGGCCTTAGGTTGGATTGTAGTAAATGGAAAAGATTATGAACATGGTGCATGGGTCTGATCGTGCCGATATTCGCAGAGATGAGGTCACCTATTTTCACAATGTTACCAGTGAAGACGCTAGAGAAATGATTAGACTGCGCAGAAAGGCTGCTAAGCTAACGAGAGCCTTTACGACGAAAATAGAAAATATTGTTCGGCAGGAATTTGGGTTTAGAAAAGTAGGTGAGGGGTGGGTTAGTGAAACCATGCTTTTTCAGATTCTACAAAGGATTTTGCCAGAACAGGAAGTTATTCGACACTACCACCCAGATTGGCTTGATGGGTTAGAACTCGACATCTATTTCCCTACTCTTCAGTTAGCCCTCGAATATCAGGGGCAACAACACTTTCATTCTATAAAAGCTTGGGGAGGGGAGAAGGCTTTGGGGGAATTAAGAAATCGCGATAAACGTAAAGAAGAAATATGCAAGCGATTGGGGGTCTGCTTAATCACTATTGATTATACCGAATCACTTACAGAGGAACACATTCGTAAAATGGTAGATGCCAAAAAGCCAGGACTTCTAGCTTAGATGTCTCCGATTTCACGCCTGAAGGCTAGGCATGAAAACGTGTCGTTAAAAAGGAACATTTTTAGAAGTCAACCAAATATGAGACACTGACTTAGGTTCAGGGTGTCAGTGTTTCTAGACCAACTGAATGGAGATTATCTAGCTAATTTAACAAAATGACGGAATGCTACTTTGGCCTGCCCTTGAAGCTAAACTACCACTAATTACAACTATAACTCTAATTCAGGGTATGGTACAATTTAAGGCCAA
>JADFSL010000053.1 GCA_022560785.1 Patescibacteria group bacterium | reverse complement strand
TTCTCGCCGGAAAGACATATCTTAAATACCGGAAGCGTAAGGGAACCAAGCTGTCTCCACTGCCGGATTTTTTCATAGGTGCTCATGCGGCCGTAGACAAACTGGAATTAATGACAAGAGATACGCCGCGATACAAGTCATATTTCCCAACCGTTAAACTCGTATCACCATAAATGTTTTTAGACTGGAAGTACAAAGTAACAAAAAATGGGGAACCAAATACATCGCGGTAGAGTACAAGGCGAGCGGCGCGATGAGAGTGGCATGAGATGTGTCTGGCGCTGAATAACAGATGAATTCATCTCAAAGGCGCTCCCCGGACAAAAAGCGCCGAGGACAAGAAAGTCCGCAGAGAAACAAGAGACCAGAAGCAAGAAAAATAATTAGCCACACTTGCCTACCGGCAGGCAGGGATTAGCGCAGAGAAAACAATGAGGCTTAAACATCAGGACACACAGAGATATAACCAGTAAGGTATGATTTAGTGCTGACAAGATATGTAAACAAAATTGTGCTAGATAACATTACCTTTGTTTTATATTCAGTGTCGAAATTAGTTTTCATTTGGTAAAACCAATTAAACCTAGAATATATAATAAAAACAATAGGCCAATAATACTTGCTATTATTTTGATAAGTACTCCGGGCATACAAACTTCATTTGTCTCTTTTATTTTCCTTACATTCTCAAAATCGCATTCAGGACACACCCACTTTTTGGTTGAAAGCCTCCAGATTGAATAAACTAAACCTGGAAACATAAATAGCAACCATAATACCAATTCCACAGCAACGGAACCTTTGGTAATACGCTTACCGTTTCCTTCGTACTTACAATTGGGGCATTGTATTTCCATCATAACGTATTCCTTAAAAGATTATTTTTCACAGGGCTCTCTGGTTTTTGTATCTTGTAGTAATGTTCTCATTACCTGTACAGCATTAACCACAGCCTTGTGATTTATCATCCGGGCTCTTTACCTTTGATTATTAGATGGACTTATAAGAGTACCAAATCAGCCATTCATGTCAACATGGAATAGTCTGAAACAATTTATAGCTGGCAGGAGATGTATCTGGTGCTGAATAACAGATGAATTCACCGCAAAGGCGCTCCCCGGACAAAAAGCGCCGAGGACAAGAAAGTCCGCAGAAAAGCAAGAGACCAGAAGCAAGAAAAGAAAATTTAGCCACAGATATTCACAGATGATAAAGCATTTTCTATAGCCAAAACCAATTAACCGACTTGTTTTGGTCAAGAGTTGCCTGAAGTTCTTCAACGTGTAATAGGAATTGTCGCATCATTTGGAAAACAGATATGGGTAGTTTGAATAATGCATTTGGATTGTGATAGACTGCTGACCTATCCTTACTGAATACGATATTACCCTCTGGAAGAACTTTCCTTTCAACATAGACGATAGCCGAAAGTTCAGATGGCAACTTCGAAAAACCAATAATGTTACCCAAAAGAATATTTGCAAGTTCTCGATAAAGCTGCGTTCCAAAACCACTCCAGGTTGTATAATCAAACAATATTAATACACTTGGCTTCTTTTTTGATGCACCGTATTTGATTTGTTCAACTTTTTCTTCAACTACTCTTAAGAACCTCTCAATAGTTACATTGTGGTTTAGAGGGGCACCTTCACCAGATTCTATTAGCTTCTTTTCTTTTTCCGATAAGTTTGAGGTTGTTACCTCACAAAAGAATTCAATAGGTTCGATAATGTGAAAATCTGGTCTTTTATAATTACCAGCTTTAATAGGTGATGCTGACCACCCAAAAGAATTGATAAATTGCCACCAAGCGAGTTCATTTACGGCTCCCAGATGATCATAATTATTAAAACTCTCAAGAGCTTGTTTCAAATGTTTTTTATGCTTATTAGATAGTGGAAATCGATCAAACCATAGACGAAGAGTGCTAAGATAAATCCCTCCTGAACCGTTAATTTGGTTCACAACCTCATCCACCCATTCTTTACCTACTTTTCTAGAGGATGCATTACTAAACCAGTCTTCATCGAAAAGAATTATTTGTTTTTTACTCTTCATCCTTGTTAGACAGGTAGTTTGGTGGATGCGGTGAAATCCTAAATCAACAAACTTCAATATTCAATCGTAAATCCACAATCAGTACCACATCAACTTTTTAAAATATGGTTGTATCTCTTGTTTCTAACTTCTCCATCTATTTTTTTCTCTGCGTTCTCTGCGTCTCTGCGGTGAATCTTGCCTCTAACTTCTCGTTTCACCTGAGCTTCAGAGTAACATTATTATCAAGCTCACCACCATGACAATACTCCAGTATGTCATCTGCCCTGCCCCCTGCGTA
>JADFSL010000052.1 GCA_022560785.1 Patescibacteria group bacterium | reverse complement strand
ATGGAAATTCTTCATACTTCTGAAGTATGTGGAAAACCTGTTCATAGTTTAGTTACAGATGGGTATCATGATCATCCTTGGATAAAAGATCATTCAACTAGGGTTTATACAGATCGAGAGGAAATGGAAGAGAGATTAATCGATTTGTATGGAAATGAAAAAAGAGAGGTTGCAAATGGTTGAGGATTTTGAAACTAAATTTAGTGGGGTGAAGCAAGATTACAAAACTGGGGCGACTAGGGATCAAACTCAAGGGAAAGGAAGATATGATCTTATAAGTCCTATTGGATTAAAGAGATTGGCGGGAGTTTACGAGAGGGGGGCTGTGAATCATGGGGATAGAAATTGGGAGAAGGGACTTCCGATGAGTCGATGTATGGAAAGTGCCATAAGACATATTTATCAATATTTAGAAGGGATGAGAGATGAGGATCATCTTGGACAGGCAGCTTGGAATTTGTTTGCAGCCATGCATATTGAAGAAATGGTTCAAAGGGGATTGTTACCTAAAGAATTAGATAATTTATCAGATTTTGTAAAAGAAAGAGGAAAAGATTCTGAATAATTTAGATCACAATAATACTTAAAAATATGTTTTTCTTTGATTGTTTACTTAATATGATTAGAAAAGTTTTGATCACATTGGTCGCAGGAGTTAGTTTATTTGCGGGCGTTGCTACGGCGCAGAATTATTCTGAAAAATGTGAATTGCCCAAATGGGCTATAAATCTTCCAGGTCATCGTTCCGAGCATAGGCATAATTTTTGGAAGATTTTAGAAACAATCTATCATGTTCACATTTATGATGCATCTGGAAATAATCGTGAGGATATGATACATTTTTTTGAACTTGGCAAACATGGAAAGTTCTTGAATCATCCTGAAAAACCAAGATATTATGGTTTTGACTTTAATGGGAATGGTAAACTTGAAATAGAAAAAGGAGAGCTTTGTGAAAAAAAAGTAAATAATGGAAAAATTGGATGGTATAAAGTTAAATAAGAGGACTTGCCTAAACTGAAATTAAAAATTAATTAACCTGAGGAAATCATTTTGCGTGCCTGTTAGATTTAAGTTTGATTTTTATTTTTAATAATTCCTCGTAAGAGAGCGAGGAATTTAACATTTTTTTGTTTGGCTGCCTCTACTATTTCCTTAGCTCTCTCATAGGTTCTAGCCATAGGTTTATGCATAAGTATATGCTTTCCTGCCTCAGCCGCATCTTTTGTTATCTGAACTCGTATGTCATCCCATTTTTGATGAACAGTTACATCTACTATATCCACCTCTTTTAAAGCAAGCAGATTCCTGTAATCTTTGAATACTTTTTTAATTCCCCACCTATTCTTTGCCACTTCTAGAGCTTTTTCATTAATATCTGCTGCCGCAACAACATTAAGTCCAGCAATTTCATAAGTAGGAAGATGAGCCCAATTAGCCACATTCCCTACTCCGATTATTCCTACACCATAATCAAGTTTTCCTTCTTCCCACTTTTCTCTATAGGAAACTAAAGGAATTCCTTCCATTTTATTCGACATCTACTCCTCCTTTTTGAATTATTTACTTTTCTTATGTAGCCACACCAACTATTACCACAGTTCGGCGAAAGTTGTCAACAACGAATGGAAGCCATACAAAGCCTATATTTTTAACGGCTGGCGAAGCAGGGAGAGATTAAAGAAGAGCTGTCGCCCCTCTTGGACTGCCCGTGACCACCCAATTAGGAGCGAGAGCAAGGAAGTTTATTCAATAAGAAGTCTCAGTGGTTCACTCCCTTGATATTGACAACCCCATCGCCCTTTATCCCCCTTCTCCTGGGGGGGGAAGGGGGAAGAAAAAGAGAGAGGGGCTTTTATACCCCTCTCTCTTTTATCTAACTAATATCAACTCTGAAGCAGGCCAAGCCCTCGACCATTAGTACGGTTAAGCTCAAGACATTACTGCCCTTACACCCACCGCCTATCAAACAAGTAGTCTACTTGCGGTCTTACTCCTTCCCCCGAAGGGAAAGGACGGGAGATCTAATCTTGAGGTGGGCTTCGCACTTAGATGCTTTCAGCGCTTATCCCATCCAGACGTAGCTACCCAGCAATGCTCCTGGCGGAACAACTGGCACACCAGAGGTCTGTCCCTCTCGGTCCTCTCGTACTAGAGAGAGCTCCTCTCAAATCTCCGGACGCCCACGACGGATAGAGACCGACCTGTCTCACGACGGTCTGAACCCAGCTCGCGTACCGCTTTAACCGGCGAACAGCCGGACCCTTGGGACCTTCTTCAGCCCCAGGATGCGACGAGCCGACATCGAGGTGCCAAACCTTGCCGTCGATGTGAACTCTTGGGCAAGATAAGCCTGTTAT
>JADFSL010000051.1 GCA_022560785.1 Patescibacteria group bacterium | reverse complement strand
CAACCGATGTTTGCCTATCGATACCACTTCACCCTAAAAGGAAAGGTATTAACAGCATCAGAAAGAAGCCTTGTCTCTAAATGCCGTGTCTTTTCAAAAAACAGCAAAAAAGACGTTTTTTACTCTTTTTTTACATTTTTTTTATAACTGGAGCCAGAGATACACGCAAAGCGTGGGTGTTGCAACGCACAAAGTGCGAAGCAATTTAATCTTTAAAACTCTTTTACATTATGAGGCTTGCTTTTTTCATATAAGTGTTGATTTTATATACACATACACAGTTCAGTCTTTCTTATAATCATTAATTTTCATCTCATGCACTATATACAGACAGTTACACTTACTTTGGGCCATGTTGGCATCCTTAAAGTGTTAATATTTTATGCATTTACTGCCAGTTTTTATTGGCAGACTACTGCCATCTTTTTGTCAGACTTAAATTTAATTACAATCGAAACGCCAACTGAAACGTTTGATATTTAGTGTCTTTAAAAAACAACCTCAAGACGCATAAATCACTCACTCATTATTATTGTTTTTGAATGGTTCGGATATATACTTAGCATCCCAAGAAAAACAAAACCAATCCAAGGCCGTATAAAACATGTTCTTATTATTTATATTATTTGATTGGAAAACATGATATATACTGGCTTCCCACAGTCCCCAATGGTGCATACATTGTATCCAGTCTATAAAAACAGCCTGGCCACATTCTATGCTTAGCTTCCCAAGAACCACATAAAAACTCCAAGACGCATACTACACAGCCTCATTATTTGTATTATTGAATAGGCAGTGCAATATGCTGGCTTCCCAAAGATTAAAAAACCCAATGGATTATTGTCGTGTGATATGGAATCTTGTAGATTGTACTGATACTAAGGATTATAATACTCAGGTAATTACTGAAATCAAGGGGAAACTTAAACCTCAGGAGTCACAGGGATATTACAGGTGAGATGTGGTTTGGGGTGGATAAGAATTAATCTATAAAAAAAGGAGCGGATTTTATTCCGCTCCTTAATAGTGTATGATTCGTTTTTATTTGGGGGTTAATTTTAATTATTAAATTTTGAAGCTATTCTTTTTCCTCTGCTTTAGCTTCTTTTTCACCTGATTTCAATTCAATTTTTGCACCGTATTCAAGTTCCTCTTTTGATTCAGCCTTTGATTCTTCTTTCGCTGCACCTTCTCCCTCAGCCGTAGCCTCAGACTTAGTTGCTTCGGCCTTAGACGCTTCAGCCTTCGGATGTTCTGGTTCTGAAGCCATACCTACTGTAGTAAAACCAATAATAGCAAGTCCAGCAATTAACATACAAAAAATTTTGCTTATTTTCATTCTTCTTACCTCCTAAGGGTTCAAAACACACACTATGCTTGCTTTATATGTGAAAAGGCTATGCATGTCAATAGAAATAGCTTGAATGTCAAGCTTGAAAACTACTGGAAGAACAAACATCAGAATACACAGGGATATAACAGGTGAGATGTGGTTT
Organism: Patescibacteria group bacterium; assembly: GCA_022560785.1. Classification (NCBI taxonomy): domain Bacteria; species Patescibacteria group bacterium. The sequence continues at coordinate 928 of JADFSL010000051.1, read as the reverse complement.
GGTGTAGGGTAAAGAATAATAGTATTCAATTATTTGTTAGCTGCTTTTTTCTTCAGTGCGATCATACAATTTACCGCCTATCGCGTGTTTTTGCTTTGTATGCGCCACGTATCGTCGAGCACCTTGATTAATGCCAAAAGAATCCGAATAATTATCATCCCAATCTTCAATAAGCTTGAGAGGATCATTATATGTTTTTGGGTCTTCAACAAAATTGAATATCGCCATGACAGATTTTACTGCCAAGGGTTTCAAATATGGTTGAGGTGGTACCACATCAATGGTTACAGTATAAACTACAGCTTCACTAGATGCTTTCACTGCTGCATCATTTAGATCTTTACACGTGCGCCAGTCATCAATACCGTAGAAAAACTGCGGAGGTAGCGGAGCCCTCTCTCCGGTATCTTCGTCTTTTAGAGATATAATTGTGTAAAGTTCGTTTCTAGCCCGTTCTTCCTCAAGCTCATATGCAACTTTATATTCCTCAGAAGTTATCTTAGATTTTAACTCGATCGACTTCAGAAGTGTGCGTGCGGCTCGAACCCATGTGGCTCTATTGTTATTTTGATCCGATAGGAGATCAATTACCGTATTGAAGCCGCCCATCACTCTATCCAAGAAAACTTCAGACATATGTCTTTGTTGTTCTATTTCCTGCTTCTTTCTTTCTCTTGCAAAAGTAAGAATGGCGACCAAAACGCCCGCACTAATAGCAATTACTGGAAGAAGATTTAGCTGCTGAAATATATTTGTGCCTTCTATGGTGTCAGAGATCATTGAGTAAGTCCCGAAGACTGCTACCACAAGAACCGAAAGCACAATTAAGGTAAGAATTGTAATAAGTATCTTTAAAAGTTTTTGCATATATTGTTTACCAGCTAACCACACCTGACTTCCACCCAAAAACCTTCACCATCTCAGGCCA
>JADFSL010000050.1 GCA_022560785.1 Patescibacteria group bacterium | reverse complement strand
GCAGGGAATTGTTATTCTATGCCAAAAGGATACCTAACGTTATCTGCCAGGAGTTTATCGAGGGTACCGAGCATACGTGCGATGTATATGTTGACTTCTGCTTGAGAGTTCGCTGCGTCGTTCCGAGAAAACGAATCGAGATAAGAGCCGGCGAGGTAAGCAAGGCACAGGTGGTAAAAGATCCCCGCATTATGAGCGAAGCTGCGATATTGGTTGAGACCCTCGGGGCCGGGCCGGGCGTTATAACTCTGCAACTGTTTCTGACAAAAAACGACAAAGTTAAATTTGTCGAGATAAATCCGCGGTTCGGCGGCGGCGCACCATTGTCAATCAAGGCCGGGGCCAACTTTCCAAAATGGATATTGCAGGAACTGTCAGGCAAAAAAACAAATATCCGTCTCGACGGCTTCAAAGATGATTTAATTATGCTCCGCTACGACGGCGAAGTCTGGTTAGAAAATCCATAGCAGCAAAAACCACAAAATAACAGTGGAAGAAAGATTACTTGAATTGAGATTTCCCACTTAGAATCCCTAATTCATACGAAGCAGAGTTTGGGTGAAAAGCATAAAGTCTTGACAATGCCAGGGATTTTTGATAATATTGTTGATGTCGAAAGGTGCGAATTGTGTTTTTTGAGCGTTTATCTGGGAAATTTCGATATGACAAAAATTTTAGGAATCTCTGCTTTCTACCATGATTCAGCTGCTTCTCTTCTTGAAGATGGAAATATTCTCGCTGCGGCACAGGAGGAACGTTTCACGAGAAGGAAACATACGAGTGATTTTCCATCGAATGCGATAAAGTATTGTATGGATAATTCAGGTTTTACCATTGACGAACTGGATGCAGTGGTTTTTTATGACAAGCCTCTTCTTAAATTCGAGCGGCTTTTAGAAACATATTACGCTTTTGCTCCCAAAGGATTACCATCATTCTTAGCAGCTATGCCCGTTTGGGTGAAGGAAAAATTTTTCCTAAAAAAGATAATTCGTGATGAGCTTGGTAAAATAGGAGAATACAACAAAAGTAAACTGAAGCTTCTATTTACTGAACACCACCTTTCACATGCGGCAAGCGCATTTTTCCCTTCTCCATTTGAAGAAGCAGCGATATTATCAATAGATGCCGTGGGGGAATGGGCAACCGCTTCAATTTGCATTGGCAAGAAAAACACTATCTCAATCCTGAAGGAGTTACGCTTCCCACATTCTGTTGGGCTACTTTACTCAGCTTTCACGTATTATATCGGTTTTAGGGTAAATTCAGGCGAATATAAATTAATGGGACTTGCTCCATACGGCAATCCAATCTCTGAGCGAACTAAACGTTTTATCCAACTGATAAAGGAACATTTAGTTGAAATAAAAGAAGACGGTTCGGTTTGGTTAGATCAGGATTATTTTAACTATGCTACGGGATTGCGTATGATCAAGGAGAAAAAGTGGGAAAGACTATTTGGTTTTCCAAGCAGAAAACCGGAATCAAATGTAGAGCAGCACCATTGCGACCTTGCTTATGCAATCCAACAGGTTACAGAAGAAATAGTTTTTAAGATGGCCAGCGAAGCCAAAAGCTTAACCGGTGCAAAGTATTTATGTATGGCAGGAGGTGTCGCACTGAACTGTGTAGCCAACGGTAAACTACTGAAATCTAAACTTTTCGATGACATCTTTATTCAACCTGCTGCTGGTGATGCCGGTGGTGCATTGGGGGCTGCACTCGCTGCTCAATACTTATATTTTCAAAATGAACGAAAAATCAATGAAGAAATGGACTCTATGCAGGGTGCTTATTTGGGGCCTGCATACTCCGATAAAGAAATAGAACTAATGAGTAGAAAATTTAAAGCGGTTTTTCACAAATATAATGAATTTTATACTCTGTGTGAGGATGTTTCAAATTTGCTCGCAGATGGAAACGTAATTGGATGGTTTCAGGGAAGAATGGAATTCGGACCACGTGCTTTGGGTAATCGTAGCATTTTAGGAGACGCCAGAAATACTGAAATGCAAAAGAAGTTGAACTTAAAAATAAAATACCGTGAAGGTTTTCGTCCTTTTGCACCCTCTGTCCTAATGGAAGATTGTGCAGATTTTTTTGAATTGCAAACACCTTCTCCATACATGTTACTGATTGCCGCTGTGAAGAAAGAACGAAGAAAAGAACTGCCTGATAACTACAATGAATTGCCGCTACGGGAAAAATTGTATTATATTCGTAGCGATGTTCAATCCATTACACACCTGGATTTCTCCGCACGCATACACACCGTTCACAAAGAAACCAATCCAAGATATTGGCAATTGATAGATACTTTCAAGCAAAAGACAGGTTATGGGATAATTGTTAATACAAGTTTTAATGTTCGTGGCGAACCAATTGTATGCACTCCAACCGATGCTTACAAATGTTTTATGCGGACGGAAATGGACTACTTAGTTGTAGGTAATTATTTATTCATAAAGAGTGAACAGCCCAACTGGCAGGATAAAGAAAAATGGATGGAAATATTTAAGTTGGA
>JADFSL010000049.1 GCA_022560785.1 Patescibacteria group bacterium | reverse complement strand
AGCAAGGCCTCTACTGCCTCTTCAGGGTCAAGTTCATCGTACTTGGAGCCCAATGTCACCAATTCACGCAGGTTTTCAAGCCGCTCGAGCGATTCTTCAGTTCCGTCTTTTTTGAAATATGTCTCAAGACCTGTACTTTTAAGAATAAATTTCAGTGTCTCAGACATTTTTTTAGTTCTCGCGCAATCAGCAATATCCATCATCATCTGATCAAATCGTTCCACTTTTTCTAGCGTTATTCCTTTGATGTTATTACGATTTCCTTCAAGCATTCTAAGCATTGTAACTTTTCCAATGCCACGCGCTGGCACATTTACAATCCTAGCCAAATCCCCGATACTTCCCGGATTGAATGCAAGGCGCAAAAATGACAATACGTCTTTCACCTCTTTTCGTTCAAAGAATTTCGTACCCAAGACCTGATAAGGAATACCAAAATTTAAAAAAGCTTCCTCGAGCACACGTGACTGGAAGTTTGTACGATAAAGCACAGCTATACCCGACGGTGAAGCCCCGTCATTTATAAGTAATTTTGAAGTCGTGGCAACGTATTCTGCTTCAGCATGACCAGTCAGGGCAGCATAAAGTGTAATTTTCTCCCCTTTGCTATTAGATGTGAAAACGTTTTTTTCTACGCGATTTTTGTTTTTACTTATAATATCGTTTGAAGCTGCAATGATAGTCTTTGTAGATCGGTAATTTTCCTCTAAGAGTACCGTCTTTGCTCCTCCAAAATGTCGCTCAAATTGGAGAACATTTTTTATATCAGCTCCTCGCCAACTGTATATGTTCTGATCTATATCTCCGACAACACATATATTTAGTCCCGGCCCTGTTAAAAGCTGCACAATTTTATATTGCACCGTATTGGTGTCCTGATATTCATCAATGTGAATATAGCGGTAGCGGTTTTGTAGTGTCTCACGTACATTTGTATTGGACTCTATAAGCCTGAGAGTCTTCAATAAGAGGTCATCAAAATCAAGTGCATGCTCCTCTTTCATTATGGCTTCGTAGTGTTCCCATACTTTAGTGGCTACACGCTCAGGGTAGCTTTTGGCGCTTTCTAGAAATTCGTCTCTTTCTAATGCTCTCCCTTTCGCACGTGAAATTATTCCAAGAATTTTTCGAGGCTCAAATTGTTTTGTGCCGTACCTCGCTTTTTCAAGAGCTTTTTTTATTGCCCTAACTGAATCGTTTCTGTCATATATAATGAAATGTCGTCTGAGCCCCAGAATCTTATGATGCTCTTTGAGAATTTGTACACCCAGAGAGTGAAACGTTGTGACAATAGGATGGGTGTCCGTAAATGCACGCCCAGAGCCGGGGTATTTTTTTAGAAGTGTCTCTGTGCGTTCACGCATTTCTCGTGCAGCTTTGTTTGTAAAGGTAACTGCAAGAATGTTATGCGGAGCAACCCCCTTGTGTACCAAGTGAACGATTCGATGGGTAATCACCCGAGTCTTACCAGACCCAGCACCTGCAAGTACCAAAAGCGGTCCTTCGGTTGTTAAGACAGCCTCCCTTTGTTTCTCATTGAGTGTTTCTAGATATGCTGGAGTGGTCACGTTGGAGGGTATAATACACTAACTTGCTTCCATTTTTTAAGTGAGAAAAACTAAATAATATTTACAAGTTTTGTCAATGTAACCACTGGTGCCATTTTTATAAGAGCCCACTCGAACTTTTGCTAATCCTCCTTCGAAGTCTGAGGGAATATCATATTGAAAAGTAATTATCACTTTTCCGTCTGTATCAATGAATCCCCATTTACCGTCCTTTGATTCCTTCACACAATCCCGAAAATATCCTGCAGAATAGGCATGAAGATAGAAAACTTTACTGTCGTAATGAATCTTATCCGGTGCTTTTTTCTCTTCAGTTATCTGTTTGAAAACATTCTCTTCAATCTTACGGAGTTTAATAGACTTGGCCAATGTAATGGTAAGCTCACCATCGTCTTCTATACCCAAAAAAGCCACATCATCCCCACTATCTACTTTATACTCTTTACTGAAATTATTGTCACCCCAATCATATTCATAAACCTCTTTAACTACCCAGGATTTCATATCATAATCGAAGATTAAATTGGATTCGACTGAATGCATCCGTTGTGCATGAAATATGTACTAATTTACACATGAGTTGACCATATTAGCTTCATTGATCAGCGACAGGTATATTTCCCGCCTAACGACATTCATAATTCCCGAATAAATGACAGTTAAAATACCATCTAAGATTAACTCTCAAGGAGGCTTGGATGGTAACAGACGAACAGGTGAGGAGACTGATGAAGTATATTCAAAAAGAGAAGTTATACGGGATTGCAGCAGCCAAGGCGGGCATGGATGAGAAGACAGCCCGGAAGTATCGTGATCTCGGGAAGTTACCCAGTGATATACAAGCTGAACATAACTGGCGAAACAGAAGTGATACGTTCTCTGAGGTATGGGACGAAGTTCGCTCGCATCTGGAGATCAACTCCGGCCTTGAGGCAAAGACCTTGTTTGAGGATCTCCAAAGAAGATATCCTGGAAGGTTCTCAGATGGTCAACTACGTA
>JADFSL010000048.1 GCA_022560785.1 Patescibacteria group bacterium | reverse complement strand
TGGGGAGTTTCTGTAGTGTAACGAGGGTCTCTGTTGTTTTCCCTTTGATATAATCTCGTGTGGTGTGTGAAAAAGAAGTATCTTTTGTGAAGTAGATTCCAAATATGAGTAGTATGGAGAGTGTGAGGACAGCGATGCGTCGACCAAACAAAGGCCCGCCTGGCTGAAAAGAAAATTCTGCTTTCGTTAATACTGGCTCAGATTTCACTTCTTCCTCTGGTATAGTCTCAGTATGAATTCGCTTCTCTAATTGCTGTTTATTTAAAAAATATTCCTGTCTCCTATTCTGAGAAAATTCTTCATAATATTTTGTTCTTTCATTTCCACGAATAGCGAGAAAATCCAAAAGAGCTTCAGTTTCTATAAACCACTTCTTTCCTACTTTCTTACTTGGAATTTTTCCTTGTCGACAAAGGCGGGATATATAATCATTGGAACAACCAAAAAGTTTTCCCGCTTCTTTTGTAGAGAGGTATTTTACATTATTATTGTAGAGAATATTTTTTGCCATTTCAGTTCGTAAACAGTCCGTACAAATACGAATTAACTATATAATACAACAGTTTTTTGAAACGAGATTACAAAAATTAAACTCTTATGTTGATAACAAATATTGCAACTATTTTATATTTTTCTTCATTGTAATTATTTAGTTATTTGTTTGAAACTTTTTAGCTAATTAACTCCTAAACGTTAATTTTGCACATTAGCCTTATAATTACTAAAAAGACCGCTTTCTTTAAGAAGGCAGCTTTTTCGGATCAAATTTGTGTTGTCCTTAAATTTATACTATGTTATCCACTTCTTAATTTTTTATTATAGTTAAAAATATGTATAATATTTATATAGTTTAATATATTTAAAATATATTTATGCGTAAATACATGACAATTCAAGAAGCAGCAGATGCACTGGGTGTATCGTCTCAAACACTTCGAAATTGGGAGAAAGCTGGTGAACTGATTCCATATCGTAACCCTATAAATAAGTACAGAATGTACAAAGTATCTCAAATTGAGTCATTTATTGAAGAAATGCGTAATGAGCGACTCAAGAAAAGTCGCTTCAAACTCACGGTCAAAATTGAACAGGAGAAGAAGTTTAGATTAAAATAGCACCTCTCTCTATCTCCTATCTCCTATCTCCAATTTCTAAATGACTGGACATCCGATGTCCAGTCATTGTAATATTAAATATATTTACGTAGCAATATATTGATGGAATTTTATCATTTATTAAATAGGGGTGTAGATAAGCGAAATATCTTTCTTAGCAAAAGAGATTACTTTCGTTTTGTTCACAATTTATTTGAATTTAATGATACAAAAAATGTAGATGCAAACAACACTCGTAATTTTAAACAATTGAAGGACATCGGATGTCCTTCAATTGGGCTAGACAAAAAGGAAAGGGGGGTAAGAAAATTGTTGGTCAACATTCACTTCTTTTGTTTAATGCCAAATCATTATCATTTACTTGTTTCCCCTCTTATTGAGGATGGTATTCCTCGTTTTATGAAAAAGTTGAATATGGGATATGCAAAATACTTTAATGAAAAATATGATCGAAGTGGTGCACTATTCCAAGGAAAATACAAAAAAGTACTATTAGAAAAAGATGCACATTTTTTATGGCTCCCTTACTATATCCATTTCAATCCACTTGATTTAAAAATGCCAGAATGGCGAAAAGGAAAGATACGAAATTTTAAAAAAGCAGTTAGTTATTTACAATCATACCGTTGGAGTAGTCATTTAGATTATTGTGGTGAAAAGAATTTTCCGTCAGTAACTCAGCGTACTTTTTTTCTGGAATCTTTCGGTGGTGAGAAAAAATATACTCAATCTATAGATAGACATATTAAAGAATTGGGTATCGGGAATACAAATGGAGTAACACTGGAATAACTCACAAATGAAGGACATCGGATGTCCTTCGTTTGGCTATACTTGTGGGGTTGTGGTGCCTGTTTGTCCGCCTTGGAGGATAGCTGAGGTGGTGGAGTCCTCTACAGTTGTGGTATCTACTGTTGTATTAATAACAGTAGTTTCTAGTGTTGGTTCTACTGTAGTGGCTTGCTCTCCTACATTTCCTTCAGAAACATTTGGGTGTGAAATGATACCAGTCGTGGTGGCTGTAGTTTCTGTGGTTGTTGTTGTATCCTCTACTATTATCTCCTCTATTACTGTCGTTGTGGTAGTAGCTGTGTTTGTATCTGCTTGCTCTCCTACATTTCCTTCTGAAACTTGTGAGGATGTGGTTGTGGTAGCTGTCTCTGTTGCTTCTGCTGTGATTGCATAGGGGTCTGTGACTGTGACGGTTCTCTCTGCAGTGCCAATGTTGCCTGCTTGGTCAGTAGCACTGTAGGTGATGGTGTATACTCCTTCTGTTGTTGTATCAATCTGTATTTGATTCACTTCAATACCGTCTAGTAGTGTTTGAATTCCAAGGTTATCGTTTACGTTGTCCTCTACGGTTGCTCCTAGGTCAATGTATGATGTTCCTACATCTATCTCTGTTGGGTTGTTGCCAAGTACTGTGATGATAGGTGGTGATGTGTCGGTACTGCCTGATGTGATTTGTGTGGTTAACGGTGGTGTTGCACTCCCACAAACTCCTGAAGTTGGCACAATTGCTCCATTTGTAAT
>JADFSL010000047.1 GCA_022560785.1 Patescibacteria group bacterium | reverse complement strand
GTGGGACTTATCAACAGACCTGGGGCGTATAGTAGACCCATTTGTGGACAAGGTTATTATCTGTGGAGCTTTTATTATTTTTTTACATATCGCAAAGGATGTTATCGCGCCATGGATGGTAATTGTAATAGTGGCCAGAGAATTTTTTGTTAGTAGTATAAGGGGTTTTTCTGAATCAAAGGGAGTTAAATTTGCCAGTAACATCTGGGGAAAAACCAAGATGGTTATACAATCAGTAACTATTTGTGCAATGATCCTCTACTATGCTCACTTTGAAGACATCATCTGGATGCAATACATAGTTTATGCCTTCATATGGATTACAGTTATAGTTACCATAATTTCCGGCATAATCTATGTACTCTCCGCAAAAAAGACATTACTGGCCGCTTGACAAATAAGGAAATTGAATGAGAACTGTTGATTACCGTGGAGTTGACTGCGTTTTGACGACAGCTTTACCCAATGACTTTGTTTTTATCAAAATAAAATAACGACGCTTCCTTATGAGAAATTTTCCACTTGACTTTTATAATATAAAGCTTTACGCTCCTTCTTTCATACCATTCTACCAGTATTGTAACTATACCACATAGTTTGATGTGGATAAGTTTATTTAATAAAGTTTAATTTTACATGGAAGTAAATTAATGAACTTTCTTGCCACAAATATTCGTTCTCAAATCATATTATACTCTTTTTTCAGGATTCCGATTAGTAAATCCAACTGTATGAACATGTACAGTGGCAGACAGACGAACCCCTTTTCTATATACTAAAATATTTTTCGTACGGTTTCAACAAAACTGTGTATTTTCTGCATAGTATTAATAAATTTGTCGAAATGTCAGTATACACAAGAATAATTTGTTTTCTAATCGTGTTTATGATGTATGCAACTCTTGCGGAATGCAAAGGAAATTTAGGTGTTGCTGAAGAAATGATGCAGCCTATTCTTTCTGAAGAGTATTCATACTCTGATAATCCTCAACATGTATGGCAGGCAGCCGCAGATATTGTTGACTCACGCATTAAGTGCCAGATTCTAGTAAGGGATTCGAATGATCTTGTTATTTCCTGGATTGAGAACCTTGGTACAATGCTGGAAGATAGTGGAAAAGTTGCTGACATTCATAAATTAGACGAAATGAAAGAATTTTTTGAAAGCGAAGTTTCTGAGGTGGGTGAGGGAGGCACAGCAATCACTACTGTTTGCGTCAGGCCGAGAAGTAAAGGGTCACTAATGCGCTTACGCCGTGTGTATTATGGGCGCTTGACTCAGCCGAATATGGTACACTCACGCGGTATTTTTGCCAACTTTTTCCAAGGGCTTGTTACTCAAGAACTGGGTAAACGAGAGGTGTTAAATGCAGATAACAAAGCTTTGTCAAGGTAACGTTTTTTCAGTGTTTACTTGCCGGATGATGTGCTTTGTGATTATTGTTGGTTCGCTATCGTTGCTTGGATGTAGCACTACCAAGACAGCGTATGTGGGCTCCACAGGTGCTTATCATTCATATTACAATAAAGGCCTGGAAAGTTCTTTTGTAGCGCCGGAAGCCTCGGAAATACAAAAGGCAGGGCAATCATGGGAATATTCGAAACCATTTAAAGAAGTTTGGGATGCATCCCTGGACGTATTGTCGCAATATCAGGGGATACTTGCTATGGATTCGTCAAGTTCTCAACAATCCATGCTGGTTTTAAAAGCACGTGAAAATAAGCGTGCTCCGGAAAATAGGCACCGAATTGCCACATATGGTAGTTTTTTTGAGCAATGGCTTTGGGTTGCCGTTATTAAGAAGCCCGATTCAGGCGAAACAGAGGTTGCAGTGGCTGTATTTGAGCCAAGCACGGGTAATTTGAGGAATAATGATGGCACTGCGCAGTTGCTTTTTTCTCAAATCCAGATTCAGCTCTATGGCCCAACGCTCTGGCGCGATAAGTTTGTTTATGAGAAACAACAACAATCCGGGCACGAAACTAAAGTAGAGGGTTTCCAAACTGCTACAAATGAACCTTATAAATATTTAGTGTTGGAACAGATGCTTGGTGGATGGATATCCAAGAGTATGAGGGAGGAATTGATTACGGTTTATTCCCCTGAGGTTACTTCCTGGTTGGATGAAATTGTCGATCGGCTTAAGAAAGCTGCTGATGTCCCGGATTTAAAAACACGGGTTACTATTATTCCGGCAAATGGACTCAACGCATTTGCGCTGCCAAATGGCAATATAATTGTTTCGTCCGGTCTTCTGGACAGCCTTGATACTACCGGCCAAGTTGCCTCTGTCCTGGCCCATGAACTGGACCACCTGATTAAGCACGATACAATTGTACGATTGAAGACAAAGCAATTAGGGGGCATGGGGGCATGGGGTATGCGAGAATCATTGTTTATAGGAGATATAGTGGTGGACGTCATTAGTCAACTGGGTGGCTATGGGGCTTTGGGGAGCGCAATGTGGGATTTAGGACGCGCAGCAGGTCGCAGTCTTGGAGAAATGGGCGCTCAACACCTGGAGACAGCGCTGGTCAGTAACTTTTCCGCTGAAACCGAACTTCGTGCGGACGAGAATGGGATTAAAATGCTCAATAAGGCTGGTTTTGACCCTGAAACCAATATAGCTATGCTCAACACCATCCAGAAGTTTAAGGATAAAGCGTTGAAGAAAAATGAACTTGTTATGTTTAATCTGATTAATATAAAACCCGGTATTAAAGAACGTATTAGAAAATTAGAAGAAGTCTTGAATGAAATTAAAAATAAATAAGGTTTAGGCGCTAAGCCGACAATTTCTTGTTTTTTTTGACAGAAAATTAAATTACAAAACTCAAATCCCAAATTACAAATAAATTCAAAATCCAAATTTCAATAACCGAAACAAACCGTTTTGAATTTCGTTTATTTGAATTTGGGGCTTGCCCGCCCTGTGGGATACGAATTTATACGTTTAATATTTGTTCAT
>JADFSL010000046.1 GCA_022560785.1 Patescibacteria group bacterium | reverse complement strand
TCGGCTGTGGTCTGCATAATCATGCCATCCGTTCCGGAGGAGGTCGGCATGATCTCGGTTGCGTAAGGAATTTCCAGCTCTTCGGCTATTTCTTTGAAGCGATTGTGCAGAAACGGATGATTATTCGGTCCAAAGCCCAACGTAATCCCTTTTCCAAGTGCAAAGGTTCGCCAATCGTTTGCCCCCGGCCCTTTTCCAAAAGTAACATCGATCGCAATAGTTAGATCTGGGAGCAGTTGAAATGTAGATGTGCCAGCACCAGACATATCTATTTCTTCTCGTACAGTGGCAACCGCCCAAATGTCCCAGGAATGTGTTCTGGAGCTCAGTTCTTGCAAACACAAAGTGACTGCCGCAACAGATGCACGATTGTCAAGGGACTGACCAATCAGGCTCTCTCCAGAGATTTCAACTGCTTCCGTTCCGAACGAGATCAGATCCCCGATTCGGACAAGACTCGCTACCTTTGAGGGTAGCAGGCCCACGTCCACGAGTAGATCCGAGATAGCTACAATTCCATCTGCCTCTCCAGAGGGCAACAATTTTGCGGGCGGCAAAAGGATAACAGCCGGTAAATCCTGCGGGCCACCAGCACCGGTAGCATGCACTAATACGGGTTGGCTGGGCAGAACACGCGCATCCAGACCGCCGATTGAAGTGATGCGCAAAAAGCCGTCGTCGATTTGGGTGACCATCATACCGATCGCATCCATGTGAGCGGCCAATAATATGGATGGGCGTTTTTTCGCGCCCGCCCCTTTTTTGAGTCCGTGGACCGAACCTAAGCGGCTGAGACTGATTTCATCTACCAACGGACGCCATCGGGCCTCAATCAACTCAGTGACAGGAGTTTCATACCCGGATAATCCTGAAACAGATACCAATGATTTCAGGAATGGAAAGATATCTGGCATTTATGGATTTGGAGGCTGGGGTTGGAGTGGAGCAGGTGAAGGGCTGGCTGTATTGGTTGGAGTTAATGTAGGTGTCAGGGTTTGTGTTTCTGTTGGGGTAGTTGTGGATGTGAAGGTAGCAGTATGGGTGGGTGTTTGAGTAAGTGTTGGTGTAGGAGTATTTGGCTGAAATGGGGTGTTGGAGCTGGTGGCAGAGGGTATCCCCTCTTTGGCCTTTTTACTCCCCGTGGCCTTTCTTTTGATTGTACTTTCCCTTGTTGCTTCCCTATTCCGCAACTTAAACAAACTGGGCTTACCTTTACCAGGAGGCGAAAAGATGTAGAAGAATGTTGCCGTAAAGAAAGAACGCTCTAAAAGGGTGTTCTTTTTTTTTGCGGCAGGGGGTAGCAGTTGTTTTTATCTTCCTAATTTAGCCATGCAAAACCAATATATTCAAATATTCAACAAATTCCACATTTTATTAGCTGTCCTATAGAAAAATAGTCCCCTGCAACGCTATGCATTGTAGGGGACTTAAAGTCTCCAATCGATTTCCTAGAAATCTGCTTTTTCCTTGGTCCATCTGAGATTGTCTGTATTAATGCCGATGTTTGAGGCATTAATAAGGTTGACAAGTGTTCCTGGAGGCTGAAGGGCGGAGATATCACCATGTTGTGAGATACTCCCATCCTTTAAGACAGGAAAGGGAATAGTATCCTGGCCGTGTGGCATAAGAAAGATAATGTTTCCCCTCCCATCTTTCATGAAGCCGCACTTGACCTCATCAAAAGGAATACTAGCAATCACCGGAGCTGAAGGACTGTTCATTCGTTCCATGACACTCTCCTCGTGTATGTCTCGTTTTATGTGCGAACTTCTAAATAAACAATACCACATCGTTGTGATATTGTCAATGTCAGCAGGGGGCTTCTAGAGGATGCTAAAGGTCCTGAATGAAGTGAAGGGTTAGAACTAAGATAAGGTTAAATGAGAAGAATATCTGCATTCCGAGTCTCTAAAAACACAAAACTGCCGAGTTGGTGATTTTTTGATGCTAGCTTTATGCCACTACTCTATTTCCTCTTGAATGTTTTTTTAGTAGTACCTTTCTTGGCTGTTTTCTTTTTTGGTGCAGACTTATTAGGAATTGATTCTGCTATCACTTCTTTAAGACCCGCTGTATCAACCTCTTTTTTTGAAGCTTTTTCAAGTTCCTTTGCTTTTACTATGTCTACTGTTTTTGCATTTTCTATACCAACAGAGCTTAATACTCGTAGGATTTTATCGAGTTTAGTGTTTAAATTTTCAAACTGAGCTTTGTGGTTTTCTGTATTCTGACTTCCGCTGTTTTGATATGATGGCTTTTCTTCATATCGTGATTTAGAGTCTCTGTTTCCAGAATAACTTTTCCCTCTATCTTGAGAATTTTCATTACGTCTACGTCTAAAACAATCACTGCAATAAACAGGTTTTTCGCCTGTTGGTCGAAATGGTACTTCGCAAGCATTGCCACATTCGCTGCATTTGGCACTATGCATATCAGGTCGACCACCGCCTCTTCCACCACCAAATCCCCTATTTCCACCTCGGTCATTGCCGAAACTTCGTTCGTTGGATTTCTTATAGTTTTTGTCTCCGTGTGAATTTCTATCTTTATTAAAATTCGCCATAATTTTTTTGTTAGATTTTATTTTGTATAATGTATTATACGCAAACAATACCACAGAAATATGGTACTGTCAATATCTGCAGGGGCTCGTAGAGGATGCGTGCCACGTACCGAACTTGTTCTGGTACTGTGGTTAGAACTGTTATCAAAGGGAAACACGAGTATGTTTATATTCCAAATTTACACATTAGAAAGAAAGAGGTGCCAGATGAAAGTCTAGCACCTCCTATGAGTTGTGATCTGTAGTTGGCTAATGGCCATTGTAATCGGTTGTCGCCCATATCAGACGTACGAACCCGCTCCAACAAAGAGCACATTCAGCGAAATGATCAATGAACTTTGCTGCCTCGACTTCCGTGAATTCTCCATAACAGAAGACATTAAAGAGTTGACCTACGTCTTCGTCGTCACAACCCCTGAATGTCATCCCAGGGATTAAAGTGGTTCTTTCGTTTGGTGGCGTATTTTTGAACGTCCTCAAACGCTCCATAAACTCTACTTGCTCCCTCGGAATAAGTTGCGCAGTCATACCCACCCCCTCGTTGTTTTAGCTAATCACATTATATATAAGTCACGCAAAAAATCGAGGATAC
>JADFSL010000045.1 GCA_022560785.1 Patescibacteria group bacterium | reverse complement strand
CAAGCGGATGTTTGGGAAAAGTTGTGATTTCTCGTTGACAGGTCCTGCGGGGTTGGATAAAGTCCTGACGGAATTGTTATTCTCATCCGATTACTGTGTAAGATGGAACATCAGACCGGTTGCGTTGCAATGATCAATGTTGAGGTGACTTGCCATGAAAAAACTCGGGATATTCTTTGTACTTCTGTTGTCGGGCCTGTTGGTCGGCTGTCAAACGCCGGCTGGATCGGCCAGTGAACGCTCACTTCGGAACAGCGAGATTTCCAAGCAACAGTGGCGAATGTTCGTCGATGATTTGGACACTATTGCAAAAACCATACAACAGAATGCAATAGAGATTTCAAAACTGCATACGGATTTGATAGGTAAGGGAAAAGCAATTAACAGTCCTATTGCCAAGACCTGGTAGCTGTGTGTTTACGGCATATAACAATTAGAACCTAAAATCAGGTGGGCGCAGGGCGCTCCCACTGATTTTTTCTAAGTGTTGCACTGAACCGCTCCGCCCTGCTTATCAGATACAGGCAAGCCCGGAATTACCCCTGTGTGATTTCAATCTTTTTGTGTGCGGTATTAACATAGTTTTGAAATAGACAAACGGAGTTGAGAAATGGATTTTTATCATCTGTTTAGCAAATATCGGTTGCGCTTTGCCGCTTTTTGGTTTTTCGATAGTCTTGTGAAGCCTCATTATCCCTGGTTTTTAGTTTTTGGACAATAGTATCCATGCCCTGCCTGCTATGACGGTTGCTATTTCAATTAATTCACACATGGATATGCTGGTTTATTAATGGGTAATCGCGGCGATCCCCTTACGGGATGAATGACCTTAAAAACAAGCATAGTACCTCTTTTGCAACTTGTACAACGGGTAATGTCTGTTCCGGTGGTTTTTAAGATCACCTCTGCCAGGGTGAGTTTCTCCTTTTTTTTCTGCGGCTGATTCAATGACTTTCTCACCAAGGCCAGCTTTTGCTTTTTTACACGAGAACTGAATATTCCGTAATGGCGGATCTTAATAAACCCTTTGGGGAGGAGATGCCAGGAGAAACGAATCAAAAACTTCTTTACAGGTAAGCTCATCACCCTCTTGATGTCACCCGCTTTGCGGTCACGATAAGAAAAAGTGACTATTCCATCGCTAAGCTTTAGCAACCGGTAATTACTGATGGCTATCTGGTGAGTATATCTGCCCAAATACTCCAGCACGGATTGTTTGCCTTTAAAACCAGGCTTACTGTTTACCACCCATTGCTTGTTTCTGATCGTTTCTATGAACTGATTAAACTCACCTGGATTAAGGTGCCTGGTAAATCTGAGTTTACCCTGCCTGTACAAGGCCTTTAAACCATCACAAAACTTTGCCTTAAAAACAGTGCTCAGTGATCCCACATGAAAGAGAAACTTCCCCGACTTTGCTTTCCAACTCCCATCTGCACTAAGCCCTCCTGAAGGAACAATACAGTGCAAATGGGGATGGTATCCGAGTTGCTGTGTCCAGGTATGCAAGATGCTGATCACCCCGATTAGAGCTTCTAAGCGGCTTTGCTTGTCCTTTGAAAATGACAATAGCGTTGCCCACATGCTGGTAAACAGCAGGTCATACAGCTCTTTCTTATTCATCTTAAACCACTCCCTGAGATCCGAAGAAACGGTGAATGTTACATGGTGATGCGGTACATCAAACAAGTCGTACTCCCGTTCCAGCAGCCATCTCTCACGATTTGCTCCCTGACAGCCCGGGCAATGACGGTTGCCGCAACTGTTGTAATGTACTTTGACAACGCCACAGTTGTCACATACTTCCCAGTGTTCTCCCAAACTGGAAGTTTTGCACTGCTTTAAGGCGCGTAAAATCCTGCTTTGGTAGGTATTGAAAACACCATTATCGATTAACTCATCAAGATGAAGGTTTAAAATATGCTGTAATGTAAGTGAGGGTTTGTGATTGCTATTCCTCAATGTTATCCAAGGGGCTAAAAGCTCCTTTTAACGGTACTTCACTTACATGCAGGTAGATCATGGTGGTCTGGATACTGCTATGTCCGAGAATCTCCTGTAACATGCGCAGGGACATGCCATCTTCCAAAGCATGTGAGGCAAAACAATGACGCAGAATATGCAAGTTGACCGGCTTGGTTATGCCGCTTCTCTTTTTTGCATTAACGATGATATAACGCAATAATCCCGCACTCATCGCTCCTCCTTTGTTCCGGCCATTGAACAGGTATTGTTTTGGCCGGCAAGCTGTGAAGTACTCCCGTAGTTCTTTCAAGACTTTCTGGCTTAAAACAGTATATCGATCCTTTGTTCCTTTACCTTTATTAATACGGATCCTGCATTTCCCATTGTCAGTGTCGATGTTCTCAATGCGTAAATTGATCAACTCTGACCTGCGTAATCCGCTTCCATAAATCAAGCGTAAGATCACACGGTGTTTAGGATTGATAGTCGCATTAAATAACCTGATGAGTTCATCTCGGCTTAAGATACAGGGAAGTGATTTTTCCTCTTTGGGATAAGGTATCGAAGAGGCCATGGATTCATTGTGTGCCATTTCCCTGTAGAAGTATTTAAGAGCTGCTACATCCAGTTTGATCTTGGCCCAGCTCAACTCCTGTTCTCGCAAATGATGGAGATAGTCTAAGATCTCATCTACCTCTAATTCATCCGGTAAACATCCGTGAAACAAACTCAAGTCACGCAAGGAACGGCGGTAGGTTTTTACCGTACTATACCCCGAATAACTAATCTCAATGCGTTTTGAGAAGCGGCCAAGAAGATCACAAAGCCCTTCGATTTTAACAATGTTGCCCTCTTTAAAGGTGAAGGCTTTCCCCTGTGTAATGGTTTTCTCTGTTGATTTCATAACTTTATGTGTTGGTTATGAAACCATAATAGATATTTATACAATGAGCTACCGCTGAAAGCGGTTTAGTTCAACAATAAGAAGGGCGTGGATATAGTCACACCAACGAGAGCGATTGAAGTCGAGACGGTGAATACCGTTAAGTCAGGTGTTTCTCAACTTCAAGGCCATAAAAAACCTTCTTATATAGCAGGAACTAATCAGCAGGCTGTTGATAAAGCACTTAAGGTTACGCAGGGAACGACCATTGGTGTTATGGATAATCAGGGGAATATAATTAAGAGTTCGTCAAGGAGGAA
>JADFSL010000044.1 GCA_022560785.1 Patescibacteria group bacterium | reverse complement strand
GCAATACAGATAATACTTTTTTGTTGGAAATGATTGATACTCATTTATAAGTTGAATTACAGGTTCTTTAATCTTTGCAGGAGTGTATTTTTGAGTCTCTTTGTACTTCACCTGCATTACAAAATCGCTTGTATTGATATCTTGAATTTGTTCAAGATAAATAGGAGTGGTGTCATCTGCTTTGAATAGTTCCAGAATAGTTTTGTCTATTTGGAATTCAAATCCCTTAATCGCATAGTAACCTCCATCATACATTGCACATCTCCATTTCAACCCTCACTTCGCCACTCATCAATTTTGGCAATAGTGTATCTCGGAGTTTTTCAAGGGTGAGGATTTGTGATTTGTTTAGAAACATTTTCTTAAAGCATGGCGATACTGATTGTTCAAATCGAAGGATTTCAGCTTCTGTTGGCAAAGAAACTTTGATTTCTTTGAAAGTGGTAGTTGTTATCGTATCAAAGACACTACCATAAGCTGAAGACTGTAATTCTTCTACCACATGGTTTACAAGCAAGTATGTGAAGAAAAAACATTCTGAAATTTTAGAACTAGGCAATATACCGTAATTTGACTGGCTAAAAGTCACCGGTTGAGCAAGCAAACAATACTTCCCAACAGTGCCTCTTGCTGAGATCACAGTAGCATATTTCGGCAACAGCTTTGCGGAACTATTCTTTAACCCAACTTCAGTTATACTTTTTTCTGAGTGATTTATAAAAGATTTATGGTTCGATGCGATGTCACCACCAGCCAACCAAGGAATATCACCATCCCAATATTCAGCAATTGCTGTTTTTGGAGTACCCCCACCGATTAATTGGATAACTTCTAGAAGGCTGTCCTCCCACCAATCCTCCTTCGCCTCCTCAACAAACCACTGCCTGAAAAGAGTTTCTGCCAAGGCTTCGAGGGTTTTGTTCTGACGGTGGAGCAGGTCTATTTTGTCGTCGAGACTGGAAAGGACTGAGGCTATGGCTTTTTGTTCGGGGAGGGGAGGAAATAAGAATGATTCAGATTCAAGGTCGGATATTGTAATTTGTGACTGTGCGGAGCCACTATCCAAATATCTCAGTGTTTCTTTATGAAAATAGTAATAAAAAAATCTGTTATACACAACTGTGTTAGACAGAGAAAATTTTTTGTATTTCAAATTACTGCAAAGTGGAACCGGTTTTTCGGACAGCGGTAGAATCGTCTCAACGGTGGGTCACCCGGTAACGCTTGGTTTTTTTTTAGTGCCGGGAATTTTGCTTATGATCCACAGGTTCATAAATAGAATGAACATCTTACATTTCGTAATTATTTCGATACTCGTTACCGGGTTGTTTTTAACGTTTACAAGGGGAAGCTGGATAGCGGTCGGTATACCATTGCTCTTGCTGCTTTTCAAGCATAAAGCAGTTATACTCAAATTTGGTACAGTAGCTGTGCTATTGCTCGGCGCGCTGATTTTTTTTTCCGGCGAAGTGCGAAATACCCTTCTTACGCGAAATCCTATGAGTTATATCCAAAATCCTGTCGAAAAAAACCGGATTTCTTCCTACCTGACGGTGTCAAAAATTCTTACAGAATTTCCGTTGTTTGGCGTCGGAACTGCGAATTTTAGAATCCAGAGATTCGAATATGATGAATTCCAGACCGTAATAGAAGGACCCGATAATTTGTATTTGATGATACTTGCCGAAAACGGAATATTGGGGTTTGCGGCTTTTGTTATTCTTTTGTATACAATTTTCAATAGGATAAATAAAAGATTAAAAGAAACAAAATCAGAAGTTATCAGGGAGCATTTGGAAATTTACAAATTGATATTTATAGCGTTTTTAATAAACTTTTTTTTCTTCGACGCATTATATCACCCGGTGCCACGTATGATTTTCTGGTCTTTTCTAGGCGTAATGGCTTCTTTGGCATATAGGACTGATGAAGAACTTACCCAGAATGCTTAGCACCGAATCCAAATCTTTTCTTTCCTCCAAGGTAATGTTGTTCCTCCTTCTTTTTCTGCTGTCCGTTTTGGTTTCAATTCTGTTTTCACCTGATATTAGAACCGGATTGTTTGAGTATAGCATTTTACTTCTGATTATCGTTTTACCGTTAATCGCAGTTAAGGCGATCAAGAGAATCCATTTACAAAAATCGCTAATCTCGCTTTTTGTCATTTCTTCTGCGATTCTATCTCTTTGGGGAATTGCGGAATACTATGGTATAGCCTCATTTCAGACTAATCCTGAATTCGGGAGCAGAGTAGTTACAGCCTTTTCGAATCCCAATCATTATGCATCTTTTTTGAGCGCTACATTTTTGCCGATTCTTATATATTTCATTTGGACGAAAAACAAAAAAGTGAAATATTTGTTTCTGGTCCTGCTTTGCCTGGTTTTTACTAACATACTTTATGCAGGAAGCAGGGGAGTTTACATAAGTCTATTCTTTGCCACCGTGGTTTTAATGTTTGTGATGTTTAAGTATACATACGGATTGATCAAGTCAAACAAATACTGGTTGACGTCGTTACTTTTGTTATTCCTGGTAATCATAAATGTGTATTCCGTCCCGAATCCACTCCGGCACCATCAGTCCGTTTCAGTTGCAGATAGAATAGCGTCATCTGCGGAGATGATGAGACCCGGTACCACGAGAGACTTTTCCATAAGGGAGCGGGTATATATCTGGCATATAACACTGAGCATTATCAAACAAGCTCCCATACTCGGAACCGGGTTAGGGACGTATGAGAAAAACTTTATCCGGACAAGAGATATCTTACGCACTGATCAAGACTTCCTGAATAAATACCCGCCGGAAGTCTTCAAAAACATCAAGAATCATGCTCACAATGAGTTCTTGCACCTGTGGGCAGAATCCGGCATTTTTAGTGTATTATTTTTTGTTCTATTTGCCGTTTCAGTTCTTCTTTTAATTAGAAAGATACCGTTGATTCCTTCTGAGTTTGACAGGATGTTTTTTACTGCGGCGTTGTGCAGCGTTGGAATGATATTAATGCAGGGCTTGGTGAGTTATCCGCTGCATATATTACCCGTTGCTCTGATTTTCTGGACATATACAGCGTTTTTTGTAATAAAACCGGAGGAAGATGGTTGAAGATTTCCAGGTGGTTTTCACGTACACCGTTCAACCTGGTTTTTCTAACCTGAATATTTCATAAAATACTTGGATTTGCTCCGTCCTGCTCCACGGGAGTTCTATTGGGGCTAAGCGGGATTGTTATTATTGAAGTTAGTGGAAGATTCACCCACAAATCC
>JADFSL010000043.1 GCA_022560785.1 Patescibacteria group bacterium | reverse complement strand
CATCTCATATATAGACCGGATGACTTCTTCAACCTTATCTGGCACTGAGAGCTTATCCCAAAGAGGAATGTTGTGCTTTTTGAAGTATTTTCGAAAAAAGTTTCCGGCGCTAATGTGCCTCCAGCCCAGCTTTTTCGCTAATTCTTTAGATAAAGTGGTGGTTCCCGTGCCCACGTCTCCACAGACAATTATATTTCGGTATCTGCCCTTCATGTACTCCATTATATAGAAGTGAGTATTTGATGAGAAGAGGTAGGGGAGAGAGGAGAGTCACGGTGCGGCTCTCCTCTCAATGATGGCGCTCTCCTTTTTATTCATGATGCGCTTAATGTTATCCCAGTGCATGACTACGATGAGGACTCCGATTCCAAGTAGACCAGCAAAGTAGGTGAGCGAGAGATAGCCTTCAAAAAGAAGTACCGTTATCCCAATAGCGCCGGCGAGAGTCCCTAGAAGAGAACCCACGGACATTCTCCAACGGCTTAGGACAAAGCCTAACCCGAAGAATAAGAAGATACTTACTACAATTAAAGCTAAGGTTGGTTCAGACGGTACGAGAGCGATTGTAACGCCGATTGCCGTTGATACTGCCTTCCCACCGTTGAGTCTTTGTAACACAGATCGGGACAGTATATCTGGATCACGATCGAAAAGAAAAAGCCAAATCGACCGAGTGTGACCGAGGCATATGGTGCCTGCCATTGCTATGTGTGTTAGCTCGGATTCACTAACTAGTAGTATTACTACCAGGAGCGGGATTAAAGCCTTGAGCCCATCTAATAGTAGGCTTAAGGCGAACTTCCAACCTGGACGTCGAATACCGTTTTGGGCCAGTATACGAAGTACTTGAGTTGCTCCAGTGGCTCCCGACCCACTTGTGCGCGGGTTCAACCCGTAGTACTTGCATATTATCCAGCCAAATGGAATGGCTCCAATTAAATATCCTACGAGCAGAATGATTGCGATCTCCAAAGTGTTCTCCCTCCAGTTGTGAGCTAGATAGGCATTTTATGTCTGTAAAAAAACAAACGTAAAACGTCGACTAGTGCGCCAGTTTATGCTAAAATTGGGAAGTTTTCAAGGCCTCGCCGCTCCGATACCAACTTTAGGTTGGATCGAGAGTCCACGATCTCATAACAAAGTTATGAGCATCGGGATCTAGTGGGCTAATTAAAATGGCGTACGTTTACATATTAAAATTACAAAACGGTAAGTACTATATTGGTTCTTGTAGGAACTTAAATAAACGCATGAAACAGCACAGAAATAAGGAGGTTAAATCAACTAAGCATAACTTACCCTCAGAGTTAGTTTATACTAAGGAATACCCTAATTATTTTCAGGCAAGAACGGCTGAGTTAAGAATAAAATCATGGAAGAGGAGAAAGTCGATAGAGAACTTGTGTAAACATGATTTAGCTAACTTCGCCGAAAAATTTGGCCCCGTCGTCTAGTGGCCTAGGATACTGGGTTTTCATCCCAGAGATCGCGGGTTCGAATCCCGCCGGGGTCACCACACAGAAAAAACTGTAGGTACTACTTATTTACCTAACTTTATAAAATATTAATTCCTTGACACTTCAGCCATCTAATCATAAAATCCCCACAAATACCTCACTAGTTCTCTTGGAAGAGCAGATATTCAAAAATGAAACAAAATGAAGCCTTAGATTTATTAATGATGGGACATAACGTGTTTTTAACCGGTCAGGCTGGCAGTGGGAAAACGTATCTTACTAATAAATATGTAAAGTTTTTAAAGAAAAATAAGGTTGGTGTAGCAGTAACGGCTTCAACAGGGATAGCTGCAACTTACTTAGATGGAATTACCGTCCACTCATGGTCTGGAATTGGAATTAAAAAGGAAATAACTGAAAAGGAGATATCCAAACTTAACTCCAACCCGAAGGTTAGGGAAAGAATACAAGCCCCAAAAGTTTTAATAATCGACGAAATTTCTATGTTTCACTCATACCGGTTGGATGCGGTTAACAAGATATGCAAAAGAATTAGAAATAATCCTGAACCCTTTGGTGGCATGCAGGTTATACTTTGCGGTGACTTTTTTCAATTACCACCAATAAATGAGTCGGAAAGTCCTGAATCTAGCTTTGCTTACAAATCAGATTCTTGGAGCGAACTAGGACTAAAAATCTGCTATTTGGATGAACAACACAGGCAGTGGGATGAAAGTTATTTGAAGGTGTTAAATGACATAAGATCTAGGGAGGTGGATGAGGGTACCTTTGAAAAGCTTTCCTCAAGAGTTAACGCTGAGATTGAAAACAACATTTATCCTACCAAACTCTATACTCACAACGTTGACGTAGACGCGATAAACAATTTTGAACTAAACAAAATTAATAAACCCGAATTTGATTATACAATGGTTGCCAAAGGTAATAAAAAGTTAGTTGAGGCTCTAAAAAAGGGCTGTCTTGCACCAGAGAATTTAATTCTAAAAAAAGATGCCGTAGTTATGTTTGTTAAAAATAACCCAGGCAAAGGTTATATTAATGGAACTTTGGGGAAAGTAGTTGACTTTGATTCCGAAAAGTACCCAATAGTTGAAACTTACTCTGGTAAAGAAGTAGTGGCCCACCCTACTAATTGGATTTTAGAAGAGAACGATGTTGTTCTGGCTGAAATTAGCCAAGTTCCACTTCGGCTCGCTTGGGCCATCACAGTTCACAAAAGTCAGGGAATGAGTTTGGATGCAGCGGAAGTAGACTTGTCAAAGTCTTTTTCATACGGTATGGGATATGTTGCACTGTCGCGGTTAAAATCCCTGGATGGGTTAAGATTATTAGGGATAAACCAGATGGCTCTTCAGGTAGATAATGATATAGCAGAAATTGATTTGGTATTTAAGGAAGATTCAAGGTCTGCAGCAACAAAATTAAACAATCTAAGCAGTCAAGAATTAAAGTTAAGACAGAAAGCATATCTTAACAAGATTTTCCCCAAAGGTGACCAATTAACAAGTGAGAGAACACTTAAGAATTTATTTAATAAGTTTTTTTAAAAATATATCAAGCATTAGTGAGGTAGTTTTCCAACTTAATTTTTTGTCAAAAAAAGGGTGTATAAGGGGTAATCCGAAATGAATGTGAGGTTTAAACAAAATTTAATGGATACACCTTGAAAACGGTACTCCATTCTTTGAAAATTTCGACCAACTGATCTATAATTTCATCCGTCAACATAGAACGAAGGTTCACCATTTTTGAACCTATAACACGCGTATAACCACCTATAGGACTAAAGTGATCCTCACAAACACTATCTAGCATCAAAACAACGTCGCAGAGTGCCCATTG
>JADFSL010000042.1 GCA_022560785.1 Patescibacteria group bacterium | reverse complement strand
ATTATCTGCTCCACAAATTGTCCGCTTTCTTTTAGTTCATATTCTCTCGGAGTAGCAGATGTATAGAGCACCTGCCCCACCCTGTCCTTAAATTCTTCAAACGAAAGCGGACGATTATCAAGTGCTGAAGGTAGACGAAAGCCGTGCTCTATGAGTGTCGTTTTTCGAGATTTGTCTCCCGCATACATGCCGGCAATTTGAGGAACGGTAACATGCGACTCATCAATGACAGTGAGAAAATCGGGCGAACTATCTTTTTTCTTTGGGAAATACGACAGAAGTGTATACGGCGCTTGTCCTTCTTGCCGACCATCGAAATGCCGTGAATAATTTTCAATCCCACTGCAATATCCTATTTCGCGAATCATTGCCAAATCATAGCTTGTACGTCTTTTTATCCTTTCCGCCTCAAGTAGTTTCCCGGCCTTATTGAAATACGCCAGTCGTTCTTTCAGTTCCACTTTGATATCGTTTATCGCCCTTCTCTTCTCTTTTTCCGGAGTAACAAAATGCTTTGCCGGAAAGAGAGAGAATGAATCAAGATGTTCTATTATAGCGCGCGTAATTGCATTAATTTTTAGAATACTTTCAATAATATTTCCAGAAAGCTCCAGTTGGTAGATCACTTTCTCACTTGTTGGCATTATCTCAACCGAGTTTCCTATAGCTCTAAATTTTCCGGGTGTGAGGTCTGCGTTGGTGCGTTCAAAATAAATACCTATGAGTTTACGGATTAGATCTCCTCTTTTAATGTTCTCCTTAGTACTAAATTTCAAGTGCACCTTTTCATACTCGGCGGGGTTACCTAAACCATAGATACACGACACCGATGCAACCACGATGACGTCCCTGCGGGTAAGAAGTGCTTGAGTAGCCGCATGACGAAGTCTGTCAATTTCCTCGTTTATTTGAGTCTCTTTCTCAATGTATGTATCGGTCACTGGCATGTATGCCTCTGGCTGATAATAGTCGTAGTAGGAGACGAAATAGTGCACGGCATTATTGGGAAAAAATTCGCTGTACTCTTGAGTAAGTTGCGCGGCAAGCGTTTTGTTGTGTGCAATGACAAGTGTCGGCTTCTGAATCTTTTCAATCACATTGGCAACAGTGAATGTTTTTCCAGAGCCGGTTACACCTAACAATGTTTGGTGTTCTAGTCCATTTTCTACACCACTAGAGAGTTTTTCTATAGCTTGGGGTTGGTCGCCTGCTGGCTTAAAACCCTCACTTATTTTAAAAGTTCCACTCATAATAAATATTAAAATGACTTATTTTTTCACCCTCCTAAGTTTTCTACCTATCATACAATAAGAGATTGGCTCATCAGACAAAAATTCTTGCCCTCCTAAATTTTGCTTCGCAAAACTTTGCGAGGGTAAACATAGCGGCATTATAGAGCAGATACCCATCGGTCGGCAAGGAAAACGACACAAAACAATATTGTGCCGCTTGCGTGAAATGTAAATGCTGTAGTTTTTTATTGAAGAATGCTTACATCCAATAGCTCTATTTCAAAAATAAGAGTTGAGTCCGGAGGAATCGCACCCACTGCATTGCTTCCATACGCCAAATCCGGAGGGATAACTAAAATTCTCTTTCCGCCAACTTTCATGCCAGCAACTCCCATATCCCAACCTTGTATTACCTGACCGCCACCAAGAATAAACTGAAATGGTTCACCCCGCGAATGTGAGCTATCAAACGGTGTTCCGTCAGAGAGTACACCGATGTAGTGCACCGTGACAAGATTTCCGCTTATCGCTTCTGTTCCTTCCCCGACTATCACATCTTCTGAAACAAAATTTTGAGAATCAAGATCTATATTTAAAAGACTCTCCCCAGAAGCCGCTTCGTTTTCGGAGCCGATAAAAAGTGTGCCAAACGCATTTGTAAACAAGAAAAATGGAGTGACAACAACTACCCCAATAAATACTGCCAATAGTCTTTTATTATGTGCACTCATACTATGTAGTAATATCCTTAGTAATATACTTTATTCTAACATAAATATTTTTCTTTTCGCCAGTGCATTTTCCACCATATATGCCAAAGCTAAATATCACGCACTGTATCTATAAAACGAAGAGGATCGACTCGCGCACCGTCTACTTTTACTGAAAAGTGAAGATGTGGCTCTATAGAGTACCCGCTATTGCCCGAATATCCCACTATCTGACCTCGTGCAACCATCTCATCTTTTGCTACACCAAAGCTACTAAGATGCAGGTACAGTGAATAGATACCAAGACCATGGTCCACTACAAGTGTGTTGCCATATATCACGAGCGTTTCTGTAAATACCACCATTCCGCTATTGATGGAATACACAGGAGTCCCGGTGTGAGCATCCAGATCAACTCCCAGATGCTGAATTGCCGAATCTCCTTGCTTTCTAATGTTGCCAAAAGCTCCAACATTGGTAATGGTATCAAGCGGATATCCAAATCCTTCGTCAAAGTGCGCAATAGATGTATGTTTTTGTGTGGCATCGTTGATGCTTGGACCATCTCTTTTAGTAATGCCAGATGCCACAGTACTAGGGGTATATCCCTTTGCTTCAAGCTCACTTGTGATAACAAGCTCTGTTACCGGAAAATCTTTTCTTAAAACAGTTATTTCTTTTATTATGTTCTCATCTCCAATACGCACTGAAAGATTGTATTTTCCTGAAATCGCTTTCGTATCAATCCCCACAATCGTTGCCAGTGTGTTAGAACCGAGCGAGAAAAAAGATAGCTCTTCATTTCTGAAACTTCCGCTTATTTCCACACCAGAAGAGACATTCTCCACTTTTACGAGCAGTGTGTCTCCCTGCTCAAGCAAAAGAGATGATATAAAAAGCAGTGGAGCGGGCTCTGGTTCTTCTTTTACATCATTGCTTATATCTTCAATAAATGTTTCCCCACCCGCTCTACACTGAGGAGGATAGCTTAGCATTACTGGATTCCCCGCTTCAACGCATTCTTCAAAATTGGTGATTTCAATATCTGTGTTCCTTGGAAATAGGAAAATCGCACCGACTAAAAGCAATACTATAACTACAATAGAAAGACTTCTGCTCATTTAATTATGGTACAGGAAAACGTGTCCTGCTGGAACTAATTACAGTCAACACCCATTATTTATACATAGGTCTGTCCTATGTATAAGAGACCTCTGTATAAGTTAAAAAGTCCTGAAAATGGCAAGATTATCCTTGCTTACCAAACCATTTCTCCAGAAAATCAAAGAAATTCTCAAAAACATTTGGCGATCGTCCGGGAGGAGTTTTTTCATTCACCAATATCAGCTTACTGCCCCCAGCGCTGACAGCGTCACCATTTCCAACACCTGAACTGGAAACTGCACTAATATATT
>JADFSL010000041.1 GCA_022560785.1 Patescibacteria group bacterium | reverse complement strand
AAAATATGATTAGAGCCATCATTAAAGCGCCAATCGGTGAGATCAAGTGGTTGTCCTCCAGTAACAAATATTTCTATCCACTCATGAGGATTGTCGACCCCCTCAAGGTCATACATTATTTCATTTATGACAACTTGGGCAAAGGAGGTGATTGGAAATAAAAATAAAATAGAGAAAATGACAATTACACCCTTCATAATGCTATTTATCATCAACACCAAGCATATTCCTTAATTTTTCTTCTGGCACTTCTTTTTTATCTGTTTGCTCATTTGGAGTAGGAGTTTGAGATGACGATGAGGATTTTTTTATCTCTTCCTCTTTCTGTATAACAGAAGCGAGTGCCTCTCGAAGCGCACTGCGGTTCTCTTCTTTTTGTTCCGTATTTTTTTGAGCTGGTCGTTCAGTTCCTTTTCTTTCTGTTCTTTGCGGTAGTGATTGTAATCGGGATCTATTTTCCTGCACTCGTTTTTCTCCACGATCTTCTCGTACGTTTTTTGATGGTGGTCGAGCAACATCTTTTTTTTCAGTCTTTTCTGGAGCAGAAATAGCTTCGCCTCTTTTCTTTATCTCTGTTTCAATGTCACCGCGTGGTCTTCCATAATTTTGTCGCGACCATGAAACCACCTGCTCTCTGTATGAGAGTCTTGGTATTTCAATAGGAGGAAGGGTTGAACCTGAGAATGGTTTGGAACCAACTCCATTTATCATTAAGGTCAGGTAAATCTGTGCAAAACCAAGATTAACAAGATCTTCTTCCGTAAATTGTGGCTTGAATATAGTTTCAAGCACCTCGGCGTCAAAGGGACCTACCCGAAAAGCAATTGTCGTCCCGACGTTACCAAAAACCGCATTGCGAACACTCTCCTCCATCTGTTCTATGTATTGATGTGCTATTGTGAGGTTGAGTTTATATTTCCTTGCTTCCGACAGTATGTTCGCAAATGATTCGTTAGCAATAGATTGAAATTCATCAACATAAAAATAAAAATCAGGAAGTTTTTGAAGTTCTGCTGCCGGTAAATCCGCCCGAGACATCGCACTGAGATAAATCTTTGTGGTCAGCATGCTGCCAATAAGATCGGCATTAGTCTCCCCGATTCTCCCTTTTGATAGATTTGCTATAAATATTTTCTTATTATCCATAATATCGCGTAAATCAAAAGTGGATTTCGGCTGGCCTATGATATTTCGGATAAGTGGATTGCTGGTAAACTGTCCTACTTTATTCTGAATTGCAGGCGTTGCTTCTTGTGTGTACCGGTCTGTGTAGGCTGCAAATTCTTCAACCCAAAATACTTTTACCAATGGATCAGAAATATTCTCTACCACTTTTTTCCTGAACGATTTATTAATAAGCATCCGATTAACATCGAGAAGTGTTGAGTCTGGATATTCAAGAAGTGCCAGCAGAGTATTTGAGAGTATATATTCCATTCTTCCTGACCATGCATCCACCCATATTTTTTTAAATGCGCTCATGAGCCCAGAGACAACGAGATGGCGTTTGTCGTAACCAACATCTTCCATTACATTAAAAGCAACAGGATGTTCCATATCAAAAGGAGCAAAGTAGAGCACATCTTTGATGCGTTCTTCTGGTATATAATCCAGTAATTTTTCGGCAGATGCTCCGTGCGGATCTATGAAAGCCAGTCCTTCACCGTTTTGAATGTCCTGAATAGCCATATTCTCAAGAAGTGTGGACTTACCCATTCCGGTCTTTCCTATGATATACATGTGTTTGTTCCTGTCTTTTCTTTTGATGCCAAACTTTTCTTGCTTGCCACGAGAATCAGTCATAGCAAAGTATGTGATTTTTTCCGAATCCATATTGATTAGTATATCGTAAAAAATGAGCAAATAAACATGTGTACTAATTTGGTTCAAGCGCTCCTCTTGTATATATGTTAGATGCCGCCCAAAGCATCCATGAAGTGAGCCCTGCGTCATAGACTGCTTGAATCTGTGCTCGTACTTCTTCTACATCGTAGTCGCCGCCGTAATCAAAATCCTGAAGCCATGGTCGTAGTTTAAGCGGCGATGAATTTGCTAATATCAACCGTTCAACTCCACGGTCAAGCGAGTATTTCACCACTTCGTATGGAAACAGGTTAGGATTTTCCCAGTTATTAAATCCAACCGGATAGTGTGATGGATAGACCATTGGCGCGATATAGTCAAAGTACGGTTCAATCAGTTCAAGTATCTGCCCAATATTTAAATCGTCATAATTTGTGGTCGTCATCCCAAACACATCAGCTGAGAGTACTACACCTTCACTATCTAGTTCTTGGTTTAGATATGAGAAAAATTCCTGAAGAATGAGGGCCTTCCCTCTATCGGGATCTGCTAAAACCCTCTCTTCGGAAAACGGAAAGTATATATCAAACATATTTCCGTCTGACGGAAAACGAATATAGTCGTAGTTGAGCTCGTCAAAGCCGTATGCGTATGACTCCTTTGAAAGTGCCACAATATAGTCCCACATTTCTCGTGCGCCCGGATCGATGTAGCTGATATTCTTGTAATCCACCCAGACGGTACCGTCACTTTCCTTTTTTATAGCGAGATCTGGGCGCGCGTTTGCTAGATACGAATCTTGAAAGACTGTTATCCGTCCGATAACATAAATATTTTTATCATGGAGTTGTTTGATAAATTGTCGTATGTCTTGTATCCGATTTTCATGTGAACCAATCGAAATGAGCAATGGGTCAGAGATACGAAAAGAAACTGTCCCACTGTAATCTTTGATATCAATAACAACCGAGTTGAGTTCTGTAGTTTCTATCAGCGACACGAGTTCGTTGCGAAAAGACACTGAGCCGGCTACCCAGCTGGTCATGTAAATAGCCTTTACTGCTTCTGGTGTTTCAACATGGGTCACAACAACCATTTCTTCCAATGTGGCGCTTGTTGGTACTATAGATACATCGCTCTCCACACTACGATTGTCTTCACTCACTATATTTTGAGTCACTGTCACTACCGACGGAGTGCTTAAATACGCAATAGGAAAAAGGCTCAATATAAAAATTCCTAAAATTATTGTGTCTCTTTTCCTTAGATGAAACTTATTGAGAAATTTTTTCACTCTTTGTATGTTTAGGTAGGTCATCTTTCGTATCTGTTTGTTCTATATTATCTGCTCTGTTTTCAACATACACATCCGTACTTTTTCTTTGGCGATCTGTGATTCTGGATACATACAATATAATGTCTCTACGCAAAAGAAATGTCATAAGAACCACACCGAGACCAGATGCCACATAAATTATCGTCTCCCAAAAACCAGGGAACCCCAAAAACGGCACGATGGCTATCCATATTCCTAAAACTATAATTGCTACATCTTTTGACATGGTTGATTTCGTTAGTGAATATTAAATGAACTTTACGAAACCTCCGCCCAGCACCTTTCGTAGAAGGTGTTTGGTATGGAAAATATATTCGTTACACTCATTATTTTCTCATAGTATACTCTAATCAGCGTTTTGGCTCAATAATTACAACAAATTCTCCTTTCTCCTTTTTTTTATGTTCCGAAATGTACGTCAGCAATTCTTGCGCAGTTCCATCTATAACCTCTTCGTATATTTTAGTAAGTTCGCGAGCAATGATTATTTTTCTATCGTCTCCCAAAATATCATTGAGTGAAGTTAATGTCTTCGATATTCTGT
>JADFSL010000040.1 GCA_022560785.1 Patescibacteria group bacterium | reverse complement strand
GTAAAAAAGTAGTATAACCTGAAGTATCTTTGGGCAAGTCAATTGTAAATTGATAGATGCTCTGTAATTGACAATTATTTATGTTTGAAAAAGTAGGCCAAGTTTTTCCAGAAATTCGTTCCACTTTGGATTTTATGCCCTCAAGCATAGTGAGGTATTCATAAAGAGTTGTATTCTTGTGTTTTCTTTCCAATGTAGACTCAAGGTGCCATTTATGGTTAGATTGTCCCCTGTACAAAGGTTCTGTAACCATACCTACTCTATGGGGATTTGCATTTAATTCCTGAGTCTCTTCTTTTATTTTTTCCAAGAATTCCTTAAATTCTTCCCAGCTATTTAGGTCTTTTTGTTCCATTTTTTAGCCCTCGATTTCTGCCAGCATGTTTGAAGATAGACCGACACAGATAACCCGCTATCGTGTGCATCCTTCATTAGCTGCTTATGTTCCGCAGGGGTCATTCTCAACGTTACAATCTCTGAAAGTCTGTCCTTTAGTTTCTTGAGTGGCCTGCCCATTTTCTTTTTTCTCTTTACCATAAATACAAAATACATTATGTAATCGAATAAGTCAAACACAAAATCCAAAATATTTCAACTTTTTTTTCAGTCTGCAATATATTAACCTGCATTAGCTCCACTGATATACTCAAGCGCCTGTAGATACTGGTATTCTATAGAACGTTGTTGTACTGTAACATAGCGTTAAATTAGGCAATTTAGAAACATAAGGCTTTTTTCTAAAACAAATTAAGCTCATTTTTCAATTCCCTGCTATGTTAGTTCGTCAACATGGCTATTGGCTGTTTTGTCCTTGCTATGTTGTCCTGTAACAGTTGAGCCATTGTTGTACGTAACAGTTGAATTTTTCTTTTTACATTTTCGCCCGTATTGATTGCCCTTTTGGAAACCTCTGTTAATCGGTCCTTTTAACCTTGGTTTTGGTTCTTCGTAGTCCGCTGTCCCATACAATCTCCAACGGTCGCTGATACTGTAGAACGTAGTAACCTTATGTACACCCATTCCTGTAGCTGCTATATCAATAAAACCCTTTTCTACCAACTTATGAATAGCGTTCCTGAAAGCCGTCCCAGAGATTCTGTATTTGCTTTTTGCCTCTTTGTAGGTAAAAGTTATTTCACCATTGTTCTTGATAGTCCATTGCTCTTTGCCCCTGCGGCCAATCTGTTCACATTGTCTTTTGGTAAGAAATATCATCAACACTTTAATAGCGGTGGCAGTTAAAGACTGAAACGCCTTAGACTGTATCAAACGCCGCTCAACCCAGATATTTTGGCCTTTACCCATATCAGACTACCCTTTGGCTTGTGTTCGTTGATTCTGCGCCGCTAAAACCCCTCATACAGCCATTTCCTGAGATTCTGTGAGGTGGTAGAACCGCTCCATTTTGCAAAAACATAAGTTTGCGGACAGTTGACCAGAAAAGCATTTCGCAGGTAGCTCTTTCATCTGGTGAAAGAAACGGATTGCCAAGTAAGCAAAAAAGATTTCGGATTTCAGCAAACAGCCTGTTTTTTAAGCTTGACAGCAGGACAGCTTTGCGATATGTTACATTGTATCGTTTGTTGTTCTTAGCCGTCTTGCCTGCAATGCAGACGGCTTTTTTTGTTTTCATAATTTCGATCCTTTAACCGTTTGCCATATTTTTCTGTGCGGACAGCCCGCTCTTACATAGGAGTCGAGTTCCGCTCTTGAATATAAAACTTTTCTGCAAGTACCAAGCTTTATAGGCAATAACCCGAACGCCCCTGTAGCGTTGATTTTGTAAAATGTCGCCCGCTTGATGTTCAGGTATTCGCAAACCTGCGGAATTGTAAGCAGCGCAGGTTCAATTTTGACGGGGGTTTCAGTGGTCATCGCTGCTCCCTTTGCTTGCAAGTTCTGGATCACAGCAATTGATTATCTTTTTCAGCTTTTCAGCCGATATTTCACTTTTTCTTTGCATGCCCATACCTAACTACCCCCTATACTTAAATCGTCTCTGTTTGATTGCTGAACTGACTCTGTCGACGACTTCACGGACTTCTGGTAGGGACGATAACGATAAAGCGAGCACAGATAACTGTTACACTGGACCATTTCTGATTGACAGTAACCAAAACAGGCAAGGCACTGGAGTTTTATTGCCTCCCTTGGTGAAGCTTTGCCTGTTAAAACCCTGTCGCAGAGTTTTCTGTATTTTGAAGGAATAGCTGCTCGGTGATTATTAGTTTTATCAGCCTTCATTTAAGCTCCTCGAGTGTGGATCTAAAGGTCATTTCATTTACAAACCCTGCGCCGTCACAGGCGCGGCACTCTTTATTGTTAACATCAGCTCCGCAATACCGACATGTTGCGTAGGGCATAGCGAAGCGGAATATGCGTTTGACATTTCCTATCTCTGCTGTCAGGTTCTCAATCTTAATGAACTTATAGAACAAATCGCTGGCATTCTTACCGTCCCGGACAGTCTTGAGCATATCATTGAGTTGCTTAATCATAGCCCTGTATTCGTTAGACCTCTCAAAAAACTTAACAAGGTGCTCGGGGACCTTTTTGCCTGTCGAATCGAGCGTTTTTTTCTCCGGAACTTGCATTTCATATTCAGACTCGCCGCGCTTGACTTTGCGAGTTTTAGACCGAGAAAGCTCATTTTTGGGCTTAGAATCAGGTCTATCCTCTGAACTGTTCATAGGATAGCTTTTCAACGCTGACTGAATCTTAAATACATATCTCTCGGTAACTCCGACGTGATTTGCAATTTCCCTTAAAGACATTTTCGCCCGCTCCTCGTCCGCCAAGATTTTCTTAATAATCCCTCTTTCGGTGTGATAACCTATTCACCTTATCTCACCTCACCTGACACTGCGGCGCCGATATCCTCACCCACGAGGATGGTAAAGCGCGACGCAGTCGGTAGTGTATTTTTACCATGGGCTGCCAACTTGGAGTCTGATTTAACCGGATACAAGGTTCATTATGGCTCACCCACCGGCTATTCCTTCTCAAATTCAGTTGATATCGGAAACGTAACAAACTATATCCTTTCCGGCGTAACACTTTCTGATACAATTGCCGTCACAGCTTATGATATTAATGCTGACGGTACTGATGACCAAGTAGAAGGGCACGAGAGCTGGTTCTCCTATGCTAATCCACCTCCCGAGTCGCCAACAAGCTTAACTGCTACAGTCGGTGACCAACAGGTCACAGTTGATTGGACAGCGAGTGTTTCACCGGGGATATTACGGTACAAGGTTTATAGCGACACAAGTTCGCCGGCCTCAACTCTAATTGATAGCGTTTCGGGCATATCGACAAGTTTTATTCATACCGGACTTCAAAATGGCACAACGTATTATTATAGAGTTACTGCAGTTGACAGTAATTTGATCGAAAGCGACGACTTCAGCAATGAAGTAAATGCTACGCCTTTTAAGCCATTTAAGGTCGTAAGTGTCAATCCCGCTCAGAATGCTCTAAACATAAGCAAAAGCACTGATATAGCAGCTACCTTCAACTACGACGTGAACCCAGCCACAATTGATTCTACCACATTCGTAGTGCACGCCTCGCAGACCGGTCTGCACAGGGGAACATATTCCTATAATGCAGGGACTAAGACAGTAACTCTCGACCCTCGTGACGACTTCGCCGTTGGCGAGGAAGTCTCAGTTACGCTCACGACAGGTATAAAGAGCGCCGGAGGTATTACGCTGATTAATCCATATACATGGGCGTTTACGGTTGAAGTGGAAGATGGGAGTGGCATTTTTGCTGAGCAGGTGACATATGATGTGGAACCAAACCCTGAGGGCATCACATTAGTAGACCTTGACGGAGACGCAGATCAGGACCTAGTTGTG
>JADFSL010000039.1 GCA_022560785.1 Patescibacteria group bacterium | reverse complement strand
CTATTTACTAATGTTGGATTATATAAAGGACTTTTAATTATTTCTACAATGTATAATACTTATTGGCTTGAAAAACGGGAATGAACTTGACGATAAAAAAGACAAACGATATTGATAATTTACTGAATGAAGCAATTTAATTCAGTTAATATGAAGTTAGGTTTTCCTTTACTGGACATCAGAAGTCCAAGGGAGGTCATCCATGAAGAAGAAATTTGATACAGTGAAATTCCAACGAAAGGTTCGCGAAGAGTTAACCCAAGTTTACCACTAATAATATATAAATACAATAAAAACAACAAACATCATTTTTTTATGGTGACTACAGATTAATAAATTCACATATACATTAATTTTGATATAACAGGTGTGAGTTTGATTTTCAATGCGTTATAAATTCTCCTGTGAAAAGGTTCAGGCTCTGAACAGCCTCTTATATGAATACATCCGCCATCTTTTTTTACCATGGAAGTTGTTATAATCACATGAGTTGAAAGTAGTGCGCGGATACGTTTCCATCTCATGGCAATGCCGGTTTCATGAAGTTTTACTTGTATCGAGTTGAGTAAATGATATGCGAGGACTGTTATAAACAGGTGGCTGTCGGTACGGTTTTCCTTCTGGTGGAATACCGGCCGCATATTCAAATCATCCTTCAAGCATCGAAACGATTCCTCCACTCTTGTAAGCATTGTATATAAAGACCACATCTCCTTCTCGCTCAAGTCTTTGCGTGTGGTGCGCAAGAAATATAAACCCGAGAATTGTTCTTCCGCCTCTTTCTTTTTTTCAAACGCCCATGTTAGTTGTGTAACTTTTCCTTCGGATTGTTGAGTATTTATCTTATAAAACCTGCCAATCGAAGAATACTTCTCTTTCAATCGTCCTATACGCTCAATGACCTTATCATAATGCTTTACGCCGCCTCTTTTTGTTAATGATAAACTAATATCCTCGAGTCCTTTCTCAAAACGTTCCTGATATTGGGACAACATGGCCGACTCTTTTGCCAAACGTTTGCTGCTTTTGCATAAGAGAATATTTTCCGTTGCTATCCCGGCATCCATTATTACCGTAATCCCTCGTTTCTTTATTTCTGGTTCAGTAACCTCCCTCACCTTGATCTCTTCATTCTGTAAGGTTTGAAGGGTAGCAAGCAGTGTGTCCGGCTCACTTGCGGGATATACCAGTTTGCCTACTATTGCAAGCGCAGCAAGCTTGACCCGGTCATTGCTGAATCCCAAATTACTCAAACATGCTTCAAATCCCAGCTCCGCAAATGATGATAAACCTACATGTTCCGCACCAATTGTCCGTGACCGGGAATTCTTTACGCTGTTTACATTAATCGTCTCATATACCGGCGGTTCTTCAGGTTCACAAACTACTGATTGATGAGCCGAAATATTCTTCTGTACTATCTTCTGGGCATAATGCCTTGCCAGCACCTCAATCTCTTCAGCTATCTCAGGCGGCAAAAACGATGTCTGTCCGCTGAGTATTGTTTCAATACGGTCAGCCAAAAGCTTGAACTGC
The DNA here is from genome assembly GCA_022560785.1 of Patescibacteria group bacterium. NCBI lineage: Bacteria > Patescibacteria group bacterium. The sequence continues at coordinate 2,361 of JADFSL010000039.1, read as the reverse complement.
TCCTCAGGAATCTCCAGCCTGCCAAGATTGAGAACAGTCCTTTGCCGCGGGCCTTTCTCAGTACGATAGGATTCCATCAGGCGGTGAGAGGTGAAAATCTTTTCATAGCCTTTGTTTTTCTTTTTTATTTCTTTGATAAACATGGTATAAAGGTACAAAACATCTGATGCTGTGTCAAGATGTAAATGATAGTATGGGGCACTACATTTGCTGCATAGAAACTTCAGTTCTTTATAAACAACAGCTTACGCTAAATTGCTTCTGGTTTTTAACGCATTTTCTTGCTTTTTTGATAGAAACTTGGTAAACTTGGGTTAAGGCGAATATGCGGTTGGGAATCACTGTATCAGATACCAAGTGAATCAACGCTATCCCGTGCATTTGCAGAGTTTGCGCAAAGCAAACTACCCCAGGAAGTTCACAAAGCACTGATAAATAAACATCTATCGGAACATCTTGTGGGTCATATCTCCCGTGATAGTACAGAAATTGTTGCACGTGAGAAACCGGTCGTTAAGAAAAAGTCTGAAAAGAAGAAAAAGCGAAAACGTAAAAGAGGAAGGCCGAAAAAGGGAGAGAAAGTTCCCCCGAAAGAACCGACACGAATTGAACGTCAGGCGAAGATGAGTATAGAAGAGATGTTGGCCGATTTACCAAAAGCGTGTGATCGTGGCACAAAGAAAAACAGTAAGGGTTATACACAATCATGGAACGGGTATAAACTTCACCTTGATGTGGCTGACGGGCATATACCGATTACGGCAGTATTGACATCAGCGTAATTACATGATTCACAAGCAGCAATTCCTTTAGCTACAATGACTTCAAAGCGTGTAACGAGTTTATATGATTTAATGGATTCGGCATATGATTGGGAGAATATAAAAGATTTTAGTCGACAACTTGGACATGTGCCAATAGTAGACTCGAATTGTCGACGAGGAGAAAAGAAACATTTTGACCCTGCTGAAGAAGTACGATTTAGGGAAAGAACTACAGTTGAACGAGTAAATGGCAGGCTGAAGGATGATTTTGGAGGGCGAATGATTCGTGTACGTGGTTCAACCAAAGTTATGGCCCATCTTATGTTCGGTATCCTTGCCCTAACTGCCGATTATTTACTGAAATTTGTCCAGTAGGGAAGTAACAAAACAGCTTGAAAATTATAAATTTCTCTGAAAAAAGAGAAAATGGGGAAGTGTGTCTAAAAAAGCAGCTTTTTTGAATCTAACCTTTTGAAAATATGAAAAAGCCTATTATTTGTTGTCGCGTATATAGTCATAATCTAAATGGCTTGGAGTTTTGCAAAAGGCTCTGTAGATTTGATTATTGAGTAGATGGAGAGTGATTAAATATTATTGAGCTGGAATATCTGTATGGTAAACTTTTTATTTTGGAATACAAATAACAATAACGATCTATGCGAAACAATAAGCAATATAGCATATACACATGAAGTAGACTTATTATTTTTTGCTGAATTCAATATAGAACCAAAAGATTTAGAGAAAGCACAAAAAGAACCAAAAGAACAAAAAGAACAAAGGCGGCACCACAGGCCGGTCGGCATGATCGATTTCTTCAATCAGTACGTCATGCGGTTCGTCTATTGTTGCGGCCATCGTGTGCGCTGATTGCTGAGCAGACATCCGCCTATTATCTATAGCCGGACGAGCCACACATGCAACATTGTATGACGTGTTAGTAGCCTCGACCCAAGTGAGAAGATTGCCCGCGCTTCTCATTTGGTCGAGGTGTGCCTCGACATCTTTATCTACCGCCTCCGACTCGTTTAGTGCGTTGGTGTTGAAGGACCAGATAGCACCATCGTGCTCGAGATCATCTATTGCAGCAAAGTACGCGGCGACCCAGGGCGAATAAGTCCAATCGAGCAGCCTTGTGGGTGCGCCATAGTGCTGCATGAGACTCAGCGTACCAACAACAGTTGACATGATGCCACTCTCGGTCCGGCTAAGGTGCATATGGCCCTGTTTAACGAATCGATCGATCGATGCAGCTTCGACCATCGCGGCCGTTTTGGCGAGTCTTTCGGGTTCTGTCGAAGGATCCGGTTTTACCCTATGCCTATGTTTGAGTGCTCTGGTGAATCTAGTAATCAGGTGTTCCCATTCCGCCCTCGACTGGCCCCGGCAGAGATACGGTGCAGTGCCGATCGTCAGCAACATCAAGGCCAATTCCTCTACGCTGCTAGCAGTCTGTTCTGTCCATGCCATCGTAAGTTCCCTACTTTCCGCGGACCGACGCCGCCTGCGGTCATGATACCATGAGGCAAGGTAGAGCGACTACTTTTGCTTCATCATCCTTTGGAGCGGAAAACGGATCGGTTCGTTTGATCGATCC
>JADFSL010000038.1 GCA_022560785.1 Patescibacteria group bacterium | reverse complement strand
ACAACAAAAAATCCGGCAATTACGGCAACACCAACAAGAATAAAGCCAAGAAACGCTTTAGGCATTTATTCCGAGTAATTCTGAAAGCTTATCTTTGTCAAATCCAACGACAATTTCACCACCGACATCAATAACGGGAACTGCCATTTGGCCTGACTTTTGCACCATTACCTGCTGTGCCTCTTGGTCTGTCGCAACATTCTTTTCTTCATACTTTATGTCGTTCTCTTGAAAAAACTCTTTTGCTGATTTGCAATATACGCACGTAGGAGTGGTATAGATAGTTACTTTTTTCTCTTCCATGTTTTTTTGAATATTAGATTTAATTATATCGACCTCTCGACCTCAATTGTTTTCTTTAATGTGTAATCTTTACAAATCTTTTTACTAAAGAATCATGTTCTCTCACTTTGTAGCAAATCATTTTCCCCATACGCACTCTGTTTATGATTCCGGCACTCTCGATTATCCTTGCTTGATGTGAAACCGCGCTTACGCTAATTCCAAGCACATGAGCGATATCAGTGGCGCATAATTCCTTGTATTTCTGCAAAAGAAAAATTATCTTAAAACGAGTGGGGTCGGAAAATATTTCGTAGAATCTACTTTTCTCTTGAATCTGGTGAGTGTGCCCCAGGAGCATTTTTTTTGCTTGTAGAATATCTTTGGGGGATATGAGCATAAAAAACAACGATTAAACATTTGAGCAATTAATTTAATGATAGCTGATCTGAAAATATAAATAAAGAGGCACGCGTGTGGAAAAAATTGAGATTCTTTCTCTATAATATCGCTCTATCAAAAAAACCGTCTTAGCGACGATTTTTAACAGAGGTTCGATGCCCTAGCCCGCTAACCACCTCGGTCGAGATTTTTGCGCCCAAAAAGTAAGTGTTTGAGGGGTTCTTTCGGAAGTGAAATGCATTCCTTGGTAGCTGGCACCCTCGGTCTAGAATAGAGAGTTTAAGAGGGATTTAACTTAATTCTACCTTAACACAACGACGCTCTTTGAGCTTACTGCAATCCTCCACCAATTGTTATCAAGATAAACGCATAAATAGCGTCAAACCAAAAGAATCTTAGTTTATTTGCGATCCAAATCAAAGTAACAAATGGAAAGGATAAATAATGTAAAAAAGAACCACCACGTTTTAACGCCAACTTACTCGCAGAAGAAACTTGTTGCATGTCGTGATCGCTTGGAAATGAATGCATTCCTATTGAAAACGCAAGCCATATCAATACAACATACAACCAACCATCCGGTATTATCTGTGACGCAATAACACTTAAAATTATTGTTGCAAGTGAATTAACAACGAGGGGTCCTACAGATATCCAAAAGGTCTGTTTGTATGTCGTTGGGTTTTCATGTTCAACAAAACCAGCAGGATTACCTAAACGAAAATAAACAACTTTATGTACGGGTACATTAAGCCAGTCACAGAATTTTTTATGTGCCCATTCATGAATAATCACCCCTGGAAATGTTATTAAAGATATAAGAAAACCTGGAATCATAGTTTTATACTAACACAATGAATAAGTTTGCATAACGAGTTACTTATGATGCATCTCGGGCGTAATAACTGTGCTCTAAGTGGCTGGCACTCTTGGTCTGGCCGCCTTTGGCGAGCCTCGCCCTTGGCGGAAACCTAGGGTTTCACAAACTAAACTAAGTTCAACTGTGGATAACTGAACTAAGTTTAGTTTAAGGGATTTGGGGCTCTTTTGAGGATACTCCCATGACCCACTTTGCCCATTTGTAGTTCGCAGAACGAAAGAGGGTCTCGGTCGGGTATTTAATAGGGGTGCTGGACGAAGTTAGAACCAGAATAAGGCTGAGTGAGGAGTATATTAGGATTCCAAGCCTCTAAAAACAAAAAACAGCTGTATGCTGTATTTAAAGGTTTTGGGAGAGGAGGGGTAGTTTGAGCGGTTACTCTTGCTGCCCCTCCTTCCTTATTGATTGAGTAGCTTTTCATGCTACTTATCCTGGAGGTCTATTTTTGGTTTGCTCCGCCGCATTCATTACGGCTAACATTTCTTGGCGTGCCTCGTCCAACTTCCTTCCCAGAATGTCCAATCCGGTGAACATTCCACGAGCACCCTGTAACTTACAGGCTTCCAAGAAATAAACTATCCGCTCTAGAGGAGAACCCAATGCTCTGTCCATAAGCTGGTCTTCCGAGGTAAGTTCCCCTTTAGTGACATCTTGTATCTCCTCATCACTAAATCCCAAAAGAGGAATTGTAATCGTGGCTGTTATTCCCTCATCTCCATCACGACTAGACCTTACTACTGTAGTCCTATTCATGTCTCACTCCCAATCTGTATTAGTACTTTTTACTGTAAACAAACAATACCATATTTTTATGGTATTGTCAAGATTTGTTGGGGCTACTGGACGAAGTTAGAACCCTTTTGCTGCAAGGGAAATCATCTTTCTCGTCCAGTTTCTCAATAGCTACATGATAACACCTTATACTACAGTTCACTATATATAATGCTGAGTACATAAAAAATCTGTTTTTGTAAAAGAAAAACCCACCACTTGCCTCCTTTTTGTGGTGGGTACTTAGCTTGTTGACCTTGGAGTCAGAACAATAAACTCGGGGTGGTTAGTGTAGAAGGGACCAGGATAATTTTGGAGAGATGCACCACGGAACTTATTGTCATCCTCGGGAAAATGGTAGATACCCTCTGGAGTTACTATTATGTCAATGTCGAAGTATATATCTCCCTCTGGGACAACTAACAGTGAATGTCTTGCCGGTTGGAGTCTTGTCGATTCTCCGTTGCAGACCAAGAGAAGCAGTGCAGCGTACTCTCCATCGTATCTACGCACCCAGTCATCCACTCTGTGGGTTTTAGTCCCGTCATTATATACCCACACTCCGTCGGCGTAATGCCCATGAGCGCAAAGAACTGCTATTTCCATGCTCGTATCTTTCGCTAGATCACGATAAGTGTCTCCTTCGAAAAAGCTTTTGAAGGTATCTTTGACTAAGTGGGTTTCCACGACAAGCGGATCAGTCTCCAAGGACTCTAGTATCCGCCAGCTATGCGCGGTAATGAAATATGTGATATGGTCAACTTGAATCTTTCTCATATAGTTTTCTTTCCTCCTGTGGATCGAATTTGTAGATTCAATTTATACCCTTGCTGTCTATATTATACATCTACTTGACTGATTTGTCAATAGTGAATCCATGTAAAAAACTTCACCAAAAAACTCATCTGTTTGTCAATAAAGATTCTAGCTTCATAAAAGGATTATCAAAATTTGAGCTTAAAAACTGATTGCTGCGGGGCTAGGTATCCTTCGCTAAAGTTTTGGAGTGCCAGACTCAATAAGAGTTAATTTCTTTTCTCGGCGCCATCCCTTAATTTCTCGTTCGCGCTTTCTGGCGTCTTTCAGATTGGCAAATGTTTCAGAATACTTTAACTCAACTGGTCTTCTGATTTTTGTGTAGTGAGCACCCCACTTTGATTTGTTGTGCTGTTTTATGCGTTTTACCAAATCATTAGTGCATCCAACATACAACGATTGATCTACGCACTCAACGATATAGATGTAGAATTTCATATGTCGCACTTCGTCGTTTTACTCTCTTCGAGCCTGAAGGTTCTCAGAGCCTGAACGGCCTCAGTGACTTCGATTTTTTTGTATTATCCATGATGGGTCGAAGATTCCGAGCTTAGCGAAGAAACGCAGACACTGAATAAAGATTCCTTCGGCTAAATGCCTCAGGACCTTCTTCGCCCATCATATATTGGCCGAAGGCCGCATCGAGTCTGATGACTCTCAGAATCAGAATGACCTAATGAGCGAAGCGAAGAAGGGCTGCGGGTCCTGGATTCGAACCAGGATACACGCCTCCAGAGGGCGCGGTCCTACCGTTAGACGAACCCGCAATGTGCCTCGTCGGCGCGCCAGCCAACAAGGCTGGTATACCCCGCCGATGAGGCGGACATGAGAGCACTATACCAGGTTTTAG
>JADFSL010000037.1 GCA_022560785.1 Patescibacteria group bacterium | reverse complement strand
ACTTTGTAACTCTCCTCCTATATAAACAGGACATTACTACCTTACAGCCCCGAGCTGTACATTTTTGGGCACGATTTTAGAACATCGGATGTCCTACCTTTTGGACATCCGATGTCCATCGTGCAACCAAAAATCTACAGCTCGGTTTGGGCTGTTCCCATTTCGCTCGCCGCTACTGTGGGAATCGCATTTGTCTTCTGCCCGACAAGAAAATTGCTTTTCCAATATCAGACAGAAAACAAATTAGTTTGCTTTCTATTCCTCCAGGTACTGAGATGTTTCACTTCCCTGGGTGCGCGCCAAACACCTTAACAGTGTTTGGCATCTGCCATAGGCAGATAGGTTTCCCCATTCGGACATCTCCGGATCAAAGGTTGCTAGGCACCTCCCCGAAGCTTATCGCAGCCACGCCACGTCCTTCATCGCCTTTTTCAGTCTAGGCATCCACCGTACGCCCTTAGATCTCCTATTAGGAAATCTAAAAACCGCACATTGTTTGCTTACCCCGTTAGAAGTCGCGGATATATTCCGCGCCATACTTCTAATGGGGCTTGTCTACTAATCACTTCATTGAAGTGATTATATTTTTACCTGCTTGCCTTCACATTCTTGTAATGTGAAGAACTCCACCTCCGGTGGCTGATTCAATTTCACCGTGGTGGAACAAATTGTCAAAGGTCAATAATTGTGTGTCTAAAAATTAAAAAAACCGCTCTACAGTAGCGGCCAAAACAACGCAATATTGCAGTCGTTATTTTTTCCGCCTCAATATTCGGTTAGTTATTTTATTCATAAACACGTATTTGTAGTATACACCACAGAATACACCTGTCAAACAAACCACCCCGCGCCTTTGAGGCGCGGGGTGGTTTAATAAAAATACCTAGAAAATAAGCGTTATTTTGTGATTTCGTCTCGCATCTTTTCAATATAGCGAGCTGCTGCTTCTTGCCCACCGAGACCAAATGAAAGCCCCACAGCGAGTGAAAGCGCCACCACTACACCAGTAAAGAGAGTCTGGACAAATGCGGTTGCAACGCCGAGTTGATTGAGCGCGGCGAGCACTGCAAATATCCAAATAGCCCATCGTGCCACACTTCCGAGGAAATGAGCTGAGCGTATACCGGCTGCCTTTGCAGATCCAATAACCACACTCTGCATAACCTCAGCAATAACTGCGGCAACAAGCAGTATAAGTACTGCAACAATCACCTGTGGCAGGTAGAATAATACCACTTCTTGTAGGAATACATTTACCTGTGTCAATTTTAGTACATCAAGTGATGCTACCAAAAAGACAATGATTATGAACCATTTCACTAATCCCCCGAGAAATCGTCCCGCATTAAGCTCAAAACCTGCACGACTGAAGACGTCTTCTAGACCAGCACTACGAAGTGCGCTGTCAACTTTCAGTGATTTTACAATCTGAGCAACCACTCGTCCGAGTACTGCTCCGATAACCCAACCGATTGCAAAGATGACAAGTGCAACAACGAGGTTAGGTACGAAATCGACAATTCCCAACCACAGATCGTAGAGAGACCGTGTAAGCACGTCTGCCCATGTTTGTAGTATCATGTTGTATGTAATTCTCTTGCCAACATACAGTGACAAGAGTACCTAGGATTTAAACTGTTAAAATCTAATAGAATACTTGAGCCAAGGAAATTCTTGGCAAACGACCTTTATAAAGCGTACAAATATTTAATTGCACACTCCCATAATAGCACCCGCTCTTGTGGTCATCCTACAGTGCTATGTGGATAACCAAATGTTCTTATTGAGAGGTTCGAGAATCAACAAAAAATCCTATTCGATCCATTACAACCTCATGAGGGTAGTCTAGTATGTCCCGTACGAGCTTGTCGTAGATATTGAGTCTATATTTAAAGTCCTCTGTAGAAAATGTAGCATAGCGAAGCTCTTTTCCAACTTCTGCTTCTATACTTTTTATTGTTGATTCAAGATTAGACTTTTTCAACTTGTCACCCACGATAAGCATGTCTACTCTGGAGTCCCAATCCTGTATAAATACACCTGAGACTATAATGAGTTTTACGGCACCAATTCGATTTATCCTCTTTTCTATTTCTTTACTCTTCAGCGGAGTGGCATTTATGAGAAACTGATACAGCGGCTTCAGATACAAAAACTTTTCATTTACAATCCAACCTGCGACTTTTCGTTTTGACTTAATGGTCTTTGATCCACTTATTCTTTCAACTGTTTTGTAAAATATTTTTCGCTTCACAAACTCTATATTTTCCATCATCACAAGTTCTTTTCTAGCAACGAAAACAGACACTTTTGTGCGATAGGCAATCTTGTTTATGTCAAATATTTTATTCTTATTAAATAGAAAAAGTCGCAGTATCTTAACTCGCGCACTGCTCCCAAACAGTTTAGAAAGAATCTCCATATGCGTATTGTAGCACTACAAAAATAACCTACATAGTGGACAACACACATAAAGACACCTCTATTGAGGTGTCTTTATGTGTGTTGTGTATGGGCTACTTCAACTCTACCGTACCTCCCCCGAACACTTCATGAGATGAAGTGTTCGGGCGACCCGACAAGCAAAGCTTGTTTAGGGTTTAGCCCAGAACAGTTACTTTAAAGTAATTGTTCCTCCTGCATCTTCTATCTTTTTCTTCATTTCTTCTGCGTCTGTTTTCTTCACTCCTTCTTTAAGTACACTTGGTGCTCCGTCTGTTAGATCTTTAGCATCTTTCAGTCCAAGACCAAGAATTTCTTTTACCGCTTTGATTACAGCGATTTTTTTCTCACCTACGCTCTTGAGTTCAACCGTAAACAAACTCTGCTCTTCGCTGTCTCCATCCCCTACAGCTCCGCCTGGTGATGCGACGGCAACTGCCTGCGCTGACACACCAAATCTATCTTCGAGAACTTTGACAAGTTCATGAAGCTCAAGAACAGTCATTTTTTCAATTTCCTCTATAAGCTTTTTGAATTTTGTCGGTATATCTGCCTTTTTTTCCTCCTTGTCTTCTGTAGCTTGAGTTGAAGAAGATGTTTTTTCAGAAACTGATTGAGAAGTTTCTTTTTCCTTCTTTTCCTCTGGTATTACATTTGCTTTAGTTTCTTCTGTCATAAATATAATATATTACTTGTAATATTTTTTTAATTTTTTGCCTCGGCAATTCCATTGAGTGCTATCACCAGTCCAGCAATAGGCGAATTGATAATATTGACAAACTGACCGTAAAGCACCTCAAGTGATGGGATTGTTGCAATAGAAGTCATCTCGACATGATCTATATATTTCCCATCAAATATTCCACCGAGTATGGTGATATTATTCTTATGCTTTTGTACAAATTCGTACACACCTCGTGCTGGGGCAATGTTGTCATCACTGCCGGAGAGATACACGAGGGCAAGTTCCCCATCAAGTACAGGCAGATTCCCCTTCACGCCAGAATCCAATAATACTCGGTGGATGAGTGTCTTTTTTGTGACAAAATATCCTACTCCTTGCTCTCGAAACGTACTTCGCATAGCACCTGTGTCCGCCACTGAAAGGCCGTGGAAGTTTACAAATACAACCGATGGAGATTTCTTGAAAATATCTTTGAGTTTTCCTACTATTTCTATTTTTTTCTCTTTTGTAAGTGCCATATGTTAGCTTTTAGTTTATAGCTTGCTAGCTTTTTAGTAACAAAAAAGGCCCATAAAGGGCTGGAGAACGCTACCTTAAATCAGGAAGCGACATCGACTTAAGTAGGAGCTTATTCCCATTTTTCCTTTTTTCATTGGGATGCCTACACTCTCCAGTCCGTATGGCACTAATGTACACTAGAGTACTAACCTCGTCAATATTATATTGATTAAGTATATATGCTATAACGACTCCTATATCCCGCGGTGCGCTAGCGCACCGCGGGATTCTTTTTTTACCACTAATAAAAATATTCTACTATGAGAATAATAATAAACCCAATCGAAAGTATCGCTGCAAACCCAAGTACAAAACGAAA
>JADFSL010000036.1 GCA_022560785.1 Patescibacteria group bacterium | reverse complement strand
AAAACAATAAATGCAATAAAGGACGATACGGGTGTGGAAGAAATTTCTATAGAAGACGACGGAACAATATTTATTACTGGAAAAGATGGTTCTGCAGAAAAAGCAGAGGCGAGAATCAAAGACATAACGCGAGTATTTAAAATTGGAGAGAAACTTGATGTGACAATTACAAAAGTTGCAGACTTTGGCGCCTTTGCAAAACTAAATGACGCTAACGAAGGTCTAATACATATTTCTGAAATTGCACCATTTAGAGTAGAGAAGATAACAGATATTCTTAAAGAAGGCGACAAGGTCCCCGTTGTAATAAAAGAAGTAGACGAAAAAGACAGAATAAATCTTTCTATAAAACAGCGTGATCCAGATTTTGCTAAAAATAAAGCCCCCAAACAAATAGAAAAATAGTACAATAGTATTATGGCCTTAGAAGACAACACCAATAAGAAGAGTGGGGACATTAAGGAACCAGAAACACCACAGGCAAGTATTCCTGAAAAGCAATCGGAGGAAGAATCTGGGATACAACAGAAGGAACAAATAGTTCCGACTCATCAAATCAAACGTGAACAACCTACTAAGGAGGAGGTGGTCAGTTCGGTGCAACCACCCAAACCCCCCATTACTCCACCGAATACAACAGTGACAGAAAGTGCAGCAGCACAAATTCCCAAAAAAGATGACCTCCTCATACAACCAGAGGATTTGAGCGTTGAGGGTCAAGCTCGAGCGGCTCGAGCAAAACTACCTCCAACACAGCAAGAAATTGCGTCACCTAGTGCAGTCACAGAGAAGAAAAAAGATCCAGTAAAGCTGGGTAATCAACTCATCAAGTCGCTCCGCACTTATAAAAGCGATATTGCAGAAGTATTGGCAAAAGGAAAAACTTCTCTTGTGGGTATTGTGACTTCTGAACACGAACGAAAACAGAAGGAAAATGCTGATCTTGGTAAATCATCACAAGCAAAAGACTCAAAAGAACACGAGAATGTACTGAAAAATAGTGCAAAGATTCTAGGAAGTATTGTTTTTATACTTTTGGGAGTTAGTGCTGCAACGTACATGTATATTACAACCAGAGAAGATGCGATTATATTGCCAACTGAGATATTCTCGCCGATCTTCTCAGAACACCAAAAAAGTATTGATATTACTAGCTTTTCAAAACAAAAGCTCAGTAACACACTCTTAGAGATAAAAAGAAGTACTTCAGCGTCACTTAACTCAATTACCAATTATCGAATACTGGCAAGTGATGGAGGAGTGGTTCTTCCAATATCTGCAAGTGATTTTTTGAAAATACTTGGGGTACGTGCACCTAATTCATTTTTACGTTCTCTGCGACCAGAATTTATGCTCGGCATTCATGTATTTGACGGCAATGAACCATTCTTTGTATTCAAAACACTACAATATGAAGAGTCTTTTGCCGGCATGCTTAAGTGGGAAGAAACCATAGAGCGTGATCTTTCACCATTGTTTTCTATGGGAGTATATCCGAGCGTATCGACTGACGGCACGACAACTCCTCCAACAAATGAAATTGAAATCGGTTTCCGTGATGTGGTTATCAGAAACAAAGACACGAGAATACTTATTGACGGAGAGGGAAATACTGTTCTTCTTTACTCGTTCCTAGACAGAGAGACCGTTATAATAATGTCAAACACGGATTCATTCAAGGAAATTCTGACGAGGATTTCTTCAACCAGAACACTCAGGTAGTATGGCTTTACTGTCCTGTGGTATGATACCGTCATGGAAATAGATACTAATCACTTCAAAGAAAAATTAGAAAAAGAACTGGCACTTCTCACCAAGGAGCTTGAGTCTGTGGGTCAAAAAAATCCAAGCAACCCAGCAGACTGGGAGGCAAAGCCAGCTGATATGGATATATCGGAAGCAGACCGTAACGAGACGGCCGACCGCATTGAAAGCTACGAGGAAAACAGTGCTATCTTAAAAGAGCTTGAGACGCGCTACAACAACGTCAAAGATGCACTCAAACGCATCGAGGAGGGGACCTACGGTGTGTGTGCAATAGGAAACGAACAAATAGAACTTGAACGGCTTGAGGCAAATCCGGCTGCAAAGACCTGCATAAAACATTTGAACGAAGGAGAGTGATATTTTAATATGAGTTTTGCCAAAGTCTACAGTGCACAAACTACACTCCTTAAAGCCCATATTGTGATAATAGAAGTGGATCTCTCTCGCGGACTCCACTCTTTTTCAATCGTAGGACTTCCTGACAAAGCGGTAGAAGAGTCGCGCGACAGAGTTTCGGCTGCAATTAAAAATTCTGGATTCACATCTCCAAAAAGCAAGAACCAAAAAGTTATCATATCTCTTGCGCCAGCAGATATAAAGAAAGAAGGGCCAGTATTTGATCTTGGTATGGCGCTCGCATACCTCTGCGCAACAGGGGACATAGTATTTGATCCAGAAGAAAAGCTTTTTTTAGGGGAACTTTCACTTGACGGAAAATTGAGAAAGATTAGTGGTGTACTACCCCTTGTGCTGGAAGCACAAAAACATGGTTTTAAAGAAGTATATTTACCGAAAGAAAACGCCAAGGAAGCGGCGCTTGTTTCAGGTATCGCTATTTTCGCAGTGGAAACCTTAAGTGAGCTTCTCTTTCACTTAAATACAAAGGCACAACATAAAAAAGAACTTGCTCGGCAAAGAAAAACAACCATAAAACAGAGCGTGCCGACCTATGCCATAGACTTCGGAGATATTAGAGGACAGGAGAGCGCTAAGAGGGGACTACAAATCGCTGCCGCGGGTGGACACAATATAGCGATGCATGGACCACCTGGTACCGGCAAAACAATGCTTGCCAAAGCATTTTGCCACATATTGCCTATGCTTTCTTTTGATGAAATGCTTGAGGTAACTTCTATTCATTCTATCGCTGGTATTCTCGATGATGTCATCATAACCAATCCACCATTTCGCTCTCCTCACCACACATCATCGTATGTATCTCTTATCGGCGGGGGAACATTTCCAAAACCGGGCGAAATGACGCTTGCACACCGTGGGGTTCTTTTTCTTGATGAGTTTCCCGAATTTGAACGGCGTGTAATAGAAGCACTCCGCCAACCACTTGAGGATAATGTTGTATCTATTTCACGAGCCAAAGGCTCGGCACAATTCCCAGCAAATGTTATGTTGGTAGCGGCCATGAATCCGTGCCCATGTGGTAATTATGGGAGCAATAAAGAATGTGTATGCCCACCAGGAGTGCTTTCAAGATACATGCGCAAACTCTCAGGTCCCATTATTGACCGCATAGATTTGTGGATTGAAGTCCCGAATATCTCTCACGAGAAGCTATCTCAGAGAAAAAGTGAGGTCGGAGAAACCCAAAAGATTAAAGACAGCGTCGCACGAGCACGGAATGTACAGAAAAGTAGATTTAGAGGAAGTAGTGCGAAAACAAATAGCGATATGAATGTAAAAGAACTTGAAAAACATGTGACGTTTACCGATAAAGTAAAAGAAGTGTTAAACAATGCCGCTAAAAAATTAGATCTTTCTCCTCGCTCGTACCATCGAACAATCAAGTTGGCTCGCACCATCGCCGATCTTGATGAAAACGCTAATGTTGAAGAAAAACACATCCTTGAAGCTCTTCAGTACCGACCAAAAAAGCTGGTTTATTAATATATTTTCCTCTTGACAGATATTCTATGCCTGTTATGATGGCTCTCGTTGTGTCTGTCAATCCTGACAGCTCAATAGTGACCTCATGTGAGGTCATTTGTTCTTCAACCAAACTACGAGGTAGTTATAAATGCAAAAAGGTAAACGTTCGTTCAAAGTTCCATTTACATACACCAATGGCGCTAAGGGGACTATCGATCCTCTGAGCATTCCTGACAAAGACTGGACTGTCCATCACGGTGTCGGCTTCGACGGCGTCACGAAGGTTAACAGCCCTCGTACTTACATCCTGCCGGGAACTGAGATGTCTCTTGTCGATTTCGGCAATGGAAAACCAATCCTGTCGATTCCCGATGCGGATCTCCAGGTCCTCAGCGCCGCTGTGATGGCGACCAAGGACGTGCCCCTGGACTGATTTCTGAACTAAACAGAAATAGGAGGCGGTTTCTATATAGATACCGCCTTTTTTATACAAAACAAAATCCCGCCATTCGGTGGGATATTTATTTCTAGAGCATGTCTAGTTTAATTGTCTATATGTGTTGCTGTCTAAAATGGATTTGCGTCGCC
>JADFSL010000035.1 GCA_022560785.1 Patescibacteria group bacterium | reverse complement strand
ACGATTATTTAAAGTATTACAGAGAGGAATAGAGCAATACAGTGTCTTGCTGCATAGCTCTTTTACAAAAAAGAAAATAAAAGAATCGTGGCAAAAAGCCGTTGAGACAAAACATCCCATGCTCATGATAGGAACACCGATGTTTCTGTCTATTCCAAGAAGTGATATCAATACGATAATTATTGAAAAGGAGCATTCCTCGTACTACAAACATTCCACCAGACCATTTCTTGATATGAGGATTTTTGCAGAATACATTGCCGCGCAATATGGAGCCCGTTTTGTGCTTTCCGGTATGCCGTTGCGCACTGAAACAATGCATCGATATAAAAATGGTGAATTTGAAGAACTTCGACCTCTTAAACTCCGACCGACTACACCTGCGACATCTGCACAACATAAAATAATAGACATGAAAGCAGAAAGTAAAGACGGTCTAAATATAAAGAAAAAGAAGTTTGAAATTCTCAGTGATGATATGAAAAAGATTATTGATAAAACCAGAAAGTCAGGAGAACGAATGTTTATATTTACCGCTCGTCGTGGTACTGCATCCTCTACCGTTTGCAATGACTGCGGACATACAGTGTTATGCGAGAAGTGCAATACGCCAGTGGTGCTTCATAGTGCCCTGAGAGTCAATGTATTTATGTGCCATTACTGCGGAGCCGTGAGAAGTGCCAAGGAGCGATGCACTCTGTGTCAAAGTTGGAACTTGGTGGCACTCGGTATTGGAATACAGCGAGTAGAGAGTGTGTTGAAAAGCGAATTTCCAAAAAGAAAAGTGATAATCGCCGACAGAGACAACTTATCAACCCATAAACAGACAAAAAGTGCTGTGCAACTTTTTTATGACACACCGGGAAGTATTCTTCTTGGAACAGAGATGGTACTGCCATATCTTAATGAGCCGATTGAGTATGTAGTTGTGGCTTCATCTGATTCCCTTTTGTCTGTGCCACAGTGGAGAATATCAGAAAAATTATTTTCACTCCTTCTCAGGATGAGAGATCTTGCAATAAAGATGTTTTTGATACAAACTCGCCGACCGGAAAACACAGTGCTAAAATATGCCGCTGTAGGAAATATTCTTGATTTTTATAAACAGGAAATTTCATTGCGTGAAAAATTAAAATATCCCCCAACTCACGTACTTGTAAAAATAGCCATAAGTGGAGCATTGCCACGTCTCAAGAAAGAATTTAAAAAAATAGAAGAAATGTTTACGGAATACAACATTCATATATACACGTCTCCTGTAAAAAATAGAGGTCAGCATACAATGTACGGCCTTATTCGCATAAAAAAGAAAGTATGGCCTAGTGAGAAATTGGTGACAGGGCTTCGTTCACTGCCTCCCAGTATTGCTGTTACCATTGATCCGGAAAATCTATTTTAAATGGTTGACACGGCGAACTACTATGGTAGAATTCTGTGTATCGGACTGATCGTCCGAAGAGTGAGGAGATGAGCACTGCCCTTTTGCCCACCAAGTAAAGGAAACATGTCCTCTTTCTCTCCCCGACTCGCCCGCCGGCGCATTTCCGGCGGGTTTTTATTTTTGTAATAAGGGCGATATAATCTGTATATGGTCACAATAGTCCAAAAAGGAAGTTTGATATTGAGAAAAGTGGCTAAAGAGGTGCCACAAAATGAGATATCCTCCAAAAAAATTCAAAAACTCATAAGGGAAATGAGTGAGGTTCTTGCTCGACAAGAGGATGGTATCGCTCTTGCCGCACCACAGGTTTCAAAATCCATTCGCTTATTTATTATATCGGGGAAAGCGTTGAAAGAAGAGAGGGTAACCAAAGAGAATCCTGAAAAAAATTTGATATTTATAAATCCAATTATTGTAAAACGTTCAAATAAAAAAAATATAATCGACGAAGGATGCTTGTCTGTACGAGGAGTGTACGGTAAAGTCAAACGAGCTGAAAAAGTTACTCTGTGTGCTTATGATGAAAACGGAAAGAAAATAGAACATGGAGGTAGTGGACTTATTGCACAAATTTTCCAGCACGAAATTGACCACTTAGATGGAATACTTTTTATAGATAAAACATCTGATACTTGGGATATACCTGTTACGCATGAAAAAAAATCTTAAAATTATATTTTTCGGCACTCCTCATTTTGCCGCTGTTGTCCTTGATAGACTCAAAAAGAGCGGAATCGAGATTGCCCTTATAATAACAGCTCCTGACAAACCAAAAGGGAGAAAGTTGGTCGTGACCCCATCTGAAGTTAAGGTGTGGGCACATGATAATGAAGTTGATGTACTCCAACCAGATGATCTTCGCGATGAAGATTTTCTAGAAGATTTAAAAAATACCGACTGGGATTTATTTATTGTGACTTCATATGGAACCATTCTTCCAAAAGAAATACTTGATATTCCAAAATACGGCACACTCAATGTTCACCCATCACTTCTCCCTAAACTCCGTGGAGCTTCCCCTATAATCTCAGCAATAATTAGGGATGAGAAAAAAACAGGTGTCAGTATAATGCTTGTTGATGAAAAAATGGATCACGGACCCATTATAGCTCAAGCAAGTATAGAGATTGAAAGCTGGCCTCCTCGTGCAAGTCTGCTCTCGGAAATGTTGGCAACCGAAGGTGGCAACCTATTGGCTGAAGTAATTGAGCCGTTTGTTGCAGGGGAAATAACACCTGAAGCACAGGAACACAACGAAGCAACATATACTGAAAAGATAAAAAAGGAAGACGGTTTAATAGACCTCTCTCTCGATCCTCATGAAAACCTGCGGAAAATAAGAGCGTTTGAAGGATGGCCCGGTACTTATTTTTTTACTAAGAAAGAAGGAAAGGAAATGAGGGTAAAAATAATGGACGCGCGGCTAAAAGATGCAAAATTGGAAATTACCCGAGTTATACCCGAGGGCAAGCGAGAAATGGATTATGAAGATTTTCTGAGAGGATAATAGTTTAAATTTTTTATTTTTTACGCCGCAGAAATTTTTTAATGTGCACTCCCCTTGCCTGAAGATCGCGAGTGAACTCTTTTACTTTGGCACCACTTCGTTTGAGTAAATGGAGTCTTTTTTGCTTATTTCTTCTCATTTCTCTCAGTATCTCATCTCGTGCCTTGTCTATCGCGCTATAGAGAGTCCCTTCTTCTGCTACCGCTCGAAACTGCTTCCCTGCTGTTCGTATGTTGATTTCAGCCCGAAACACATCACCGGATTGGTGATGCATGGTCGTTTTTCCTACTTCAACATCAGCCATGGCACTCGTATCATTAGGATCAACCAACTTTTCAAGTGAGGCCAGTCGCTTGTCTAAATATTCAGACGCCTCGGGAGTTAATGTGATGTGAGTCGCTTTAATATTTATGTGCATATATTGTCTGTAGTATAACATGTGGTTTTATACTGCAATACTTCCAATTTGATAACATTTCTTGTAAAATGTGCATATTCCGGTGTAGCTCAGTTGGTAGAGCAATTCGCTGTTAACGAATGGGTCACAGGTTCGAGTCCTGTCGCCGGAGCTAGAGTAAGTTGAACCCCGATGCGTATGCATTGGGGTTTTACTTATCTCTCTCTGTGGCAGGACTCGAAGACCTTTGATAGTTTTCTTGAATTTATGAAAAGAAAACAGAAAAGGTGTACCGTCCATGTAATGGAAGAGTACCCTGTCGCCGGAGCTAGAGTAAGTTGAACCCCGATGCGTATGCATTGGGGTTTTACTTATCTCTCTCTGTGGCAGGACTCGAAAAGGTTGCCAGATATTTTGTAAAAATATCGACAACCTGTACTGATCCTGTAAGGATCGAGATTCCTGTCGCCGGAGCAACAAACACTAAGTCCTGATGCGAATGCATTAGGGCTTTTGTGTTTGTCACCGGGACAGGACTCGAAAGGGTTGCCAGATATTTTCAAAGAAAATATCTGGCAACCCGTACTGATCTCGTAGAGATCGAGACTCCTGCTTACCACGTACCAAGCTTTGCTTTGGTACTGTGGTCGCCGGAGCAACTATATTTGTAGCCACTCCACAGACCCAACGAGAGAAACGTTAGAACTTTTGGTATACTTGAGCCATGGATATAGGCAGCAAGAAATTTAAATACAAAAAAACAGGTCTTTACTGCTTTGTCGCGTAGTATGAAAGAATTGATTATTTTTGACCTTGATGGGACGCTTAATGTAAGCAAAATGCAACCCGATAAAAAAATGATAAACCTTCTTTGTGAATTGCTTTCAAAAACAAAAATTGCCGTTATATCCGGCGCTTCATTCACGCAGT
>JADFSL010000034.1 GCA_022560785.1 Patescibacteria group bacterium | reverse complement strand
ACAACATCTGGATTTATGGTATTTCTAGCTACAATGTAAAGAGCAAAGTATTACCTGATATTTATGGTAGCTTTTACAACCTAATCTGTAATGATATTGTTGACAAATCTCTAGTAGAAGACAGTTGTTACCAGAAACCAAGAGTACACAACTTTCGGTAAGTTGGAGTACATAAAAATCGGCAATTAGAAATACACAACTTTAGTCCAAAATTAATATCATTTTTCTGTTTTTTTAAAGATAGTTTTTCTGTTTTGCATTCGGTAACTCTTTCCGGCAAGCTTAATTATTTCACACCGGTATAAAATTCTATCCAGGATGGCGGTTGTTAAAACCGTATCATTGAGCACATCTGCCCATTCTTTCGGGGATCTATTTGTAGTAATTACCAGTGATGTTTTATCGTGTAATTCATTTACCAGGTTAAAGAAAGCCACCGCATCCTCTTTGGTGACAGGGAACATCATGATGTCGTCTATGATAAGCAGGTGAGCACCCAGTATACGTTTGTACTCTGTTGCTGCTTTCCTTGTAATATCTTTCATCTTAAGCACCTTAACAAGAGACTCCATGGTTTGGAAGTAAGCCCTGTAACCTTGATCTACAGCATCAAAACAGAGCCCGGCAGCTATGTATGTTTTTCCGGTTCCCGATGGCCCCATGAGTATCACATTGTAATTTTGTTCTAACCACTTCAACTCCCGGAGTTGCTTGAGCTCTTGGGGACTAATGCCGTTTTCAGATGTAAAATCATACAGGTCCAGATTGTAGCTCAACGGTAATCTTGCATGTTTCTGCCTCCTTTGTTTGTCTTTTTCCATGCGTTGATTGATTTCGGTATTAAACAACCGGCCTAAAAACTCTAAGTAAGTGATCTTTTCCTTTTCTGCCTTCATCACGGTTTCATTAATAATGTTTGCTACGGCTGACAATCTGAGCTGTTTGCACTGGTTTTTAATGGTCTCTGTTTTTATCATGATTTTCAATTTAGTTGTTTATAATATCCTGGTAATCATTTATATCACTTGTTTCAGGCTTTTCATTGGCCTTGCTGATGCTGTTTTTGCCCATTGGTTTGACCTCAGTAATTTTGGTTTCAGAAGTGCTTGTATCCCACAAGACAAATAGTACGCTTTCAAAATCATGCCCGCAGTAATTGGCATTTTTCATGCAAAAATCGAGTGCTTTATCAGCAATGTTCTTTGGAGCATCTTTCAAAGCTCTTCTAATCACTTGTAAGTGGTCTCTGGTACCGGGGCAAGGCTGACTGTATTTTCCTAAAGTATTCCACAGCTTTTTGCCTGTCGTTAAAGTATTCAGCCGTATCACTGATCATCTCATTAATGCTCCCGGATTTATCTCTGCGATGATTGGTATTAATGATGGACTTCCCCTTTTCTACGGATAGTTCATGCGAGCAAATAAGGATTTTATCTGTGGAATATATCTCAACTTTACCATTGTACTGCTTTACCAAAACTTGCGTTTGACTTCCGGTATATGTGCCCATCGGCAAGGAATAAAAATTGCCCTGGTAATTCACTTCATTTGTTTTCCGTACCGTATATGCTTTCATATCTTCTGTTTTAATGGTTAATGGTGTGTATGGCGACAAGTGTTGCTTTTCGATTAGAAACTCGCTTAAAGGGCTTCTTTTAGTGAGATTATGCACATTATTGTTCCCTGTTCTTAATAGCCAGGCAATAGCCTGATTGTTAAGCGTATCCAAATCGATGTATTTACGATTGTAGAGGAAGTTTTTCTTAACGTACCCGATAACGTTTTCCACCTTACCTTTACTCTCCGGGTCGGCTTTGCGGCAAAAGTGCCGTTTGAAGTTTCTGGATTTGGTGTAGCTCCTAAAATCAGCAGTAAGGATAATGTTACCGATGTTTTCATTTACCACTATGGTTCTGTCCTGGTCATAAACGATGGTTTGAGGGATGCCTTCAAAATACTCAAAAGACCTCTCGTGCGTTATACAAACCTCTTTGGCCGTGAATGGCCTATCGAGAAAACAGATAAACTTCATTCTGCTTCGTGAGAGTACCATAGCAAAAAAGTATACTTTTTTGTTTCTCCTGCCGTGATGGCGCATATTATATTGCCCGAAATCCACCTGGGCTTGTTCTCCGTATGGAAGTTCTTCTACCGGAAAATATTCTCTAAAGGAATCAACT
Organism: Patescibacteria group bacterium; assembly: GCA_022560785.1. NCBI lineage: Bacteria > Patescibacteria group bacterium. Next base: position 2,115 of record JADFSL010000034.1, on the reverse strand, counting down.
ACGGGGATGTTGTGCTTATGACGAACATCCATGACAAAGTTGTAAATCGTTTTTTCGCACACCTCAGGCAAGTCAGCATACTCCTCTTTGAGCCAATCAAAGAGTTGAGCAGCAGTGGTGTCGGAATACTCTTTTAAACGGGAAAGCACAAAATCTGCATAGGGATCCAGAATTTTGTCTTTGTTGCCCTTTTGAAGAAGAAATTGTTCAAATCCTTCCTCGGTCATCTTGAAATATTTTTTGACCGTCCGCCAGTTAATTTTCAGATATCCGGCTATTTTATTTTTACTGAACCCCAATCGGCCCAATCGTTGAATTTCATGATACATAATCCAAGTGTTCAATGTTTCTTTTTTCATAACAAATCAGTTTAATGTTAATAAACCGACCAATTAAGAAAAATTGGACTTTAACGAGAGGGATCTTGCCCTCGAGGGCAAGATCCCTCTCGTTAATAAATTATGTACTTCTACTTACCGAAAGTTGTGTACTCGTAGTTACCAATTATTGTGTAGTCTGAATTACTGATAACAACATGACAAAGCGCGAAGCGGCAAACCAAGTTCCGATCCGGAAATAAGAAAAAAATTGTTGAATGCAATCAGTTCTCCGGTGCCAAAAGGTTATGGATGTTGGGATGCACCATTGTTATCTGAAAAGCTAAATTGCTCAAAATATATGATATGGAGGGTATTGAAGAAAGAAGGGATTAGTTTACAGCGTCAGCGTTCATGGTGCATCAGTACAGACAAGGACTTCGCCGCAAAAGCAGCAGATATTGTTGGTCTGTATTTAGACCCACCAACCAATGCAATAGTCCTTTGTGCTGATGAGAAACCAAGCATTCAAGCCCTTGAGAGAAAAACAGGATATGTGCAAACAGAGAACGGTAAAATCATGAGGGCTTATCAAAGTATCTATAAGCGTCATGGAACATTAAATTTATTTGCGGCTTTAAATGTAGCAACAGGCAAAATCAGTTCACAGGTAACAGCATACAAAAAGCGAGATGATTTTATTTCATTTATGAACAAAATAGTTAAAGAATATGAAGGCATGGAGTTGCATGTCATATTAGATAATTATTGCACTCATAAGAAGAATGAGGATTGGTTGCTTAGTAACCCGAATGTACAATTCCACTTTACACCAACATCAGCAAGCTGGCTTAATCAAATTGAAATTTGGTTTGGAATATTTTCGAGAAAATCATTGCGGGGAGCAAGTTTTACAAGCAAAGAGTGCTTGAAGGAACACATTGAGGCATATATTACCTCCTACAGCAAAAACAGCAAGCCCTTCAAATGGAGAAAGCGAGAGGTAAAGGGAAGCCAACTTAAAGATAATATAGCGAACTTATGCAATTAAACACTAGTAGTGTTGTACCTTGTAACCTCCCGCTCCCCTGAAGTACGCGTTTACGCTCCACTTCAGGGTCGCTGTCCCCCGAGGGGAACAGTTTATGAGCAAAGCGAATAAACAGGGGGGTTACGCCCTCCTATGCGCCGGAATCACCGGAGGCAAACCATTAAAAGGATTGGACATCATGCCCACACCCCTCGTATCCATCGTCACTACCCGCCGCACAGCATTTTGCCCGAAGCGGTTTCTTATCTTATCCATAGCCTGGTAGAGGTTGATCATCTCCTCCGTGTCCTCAAACAAATTGATTTGATAAGCGCCCTCTACCAAATGACTGTACCGCACACCTACCAACCGCACCAACACTCTTCTGTTATAAAGTTGGTCGAATAATGACATCACCTTTTCAATAAGGGTATGGTCACAGGAAGTGTAGGGAACCCGTACTTGCCGGCTGCGCGTGTCGAAGTCAGAGTAGCGCACCGTTACCGTAACACATGAAGCGAGCTTCTTTCCGTTTCTGAGATAAAAGGCCAGCTTCTCAGCCATGGCGGAGAGGATGTCTTTTAACTTACGGATATCGATGGTGTCGCGCTCAAAGGTGATAGATGATGAGATAGACTTCCTTTCATTATAAGCTACAACAGGCGAGTTGTCTATTCCTTGTGCTTTTTTCCAGATGGCAATACCGTTCTTCCCCAGTAAACGTTCCATGAGCTCAACGGGCATTTCCTGTACTGTTTGTATGTGCTC
>JADFSL010000033.1 GCA_022560785.1 Patescibacteria group bacterium | reverse complement strand
CAAAGACTGGGGATGTGATTGTGACGTCTGTTAAGTCGTTGAATGCTGAAGCTCCTCCGAGACATGTGCCTCCTACCGTCACACATCCTGCTTCAATCACAATGCCGTTTGCAAAGGTTGATGAGGCAGTGGTTGATTGTACATCAAGTGCATTTACTTGTATTCCCCCCGCAAACGTTGATGTAGCTGTGGTAGATGTGGCACTAAATGTTGGTGCAGTAATGGTGTTGTATGCAGTGAGTAAATTACCAAATAGGGCATTCCCTACTACTTCAAAAATATTCCCTGTCGTTGAGGTTGCGTTGCTTCCTACTATGACTACATCGGTTGTATCTACAGTGTAGATGGCCAAATTATCAGTGGTTGTTGCCCAAGCTCCCGAACCACCTCCCCCTTGGAGGTCTGTGGACCAAGTAGGTACGCCACCTGATATCTTAAGAATCTGCCCAGGACTGCCCACACCGAGAGTTGTCAGTGAATTGAGCGCATCAGCATAAAGAATGTCTCCCAATGTATATCCTGAATCGTTGCGTACAAATGATGTTGAATCAATGCCGTCTAACTTATCTGCTTCAAATGCCGCAGGAACCACGCCAAGCTTTTTACGTGGCGTCATTTCTCCATCAAACACAGGTGAACCTCCGGATCCTCCGATTTCTACACTAAGATAAAGTGTTTGATTAAAATCAATTCCCGTGAGCGCTGTTGAACTTCCCAAAAGTACACTGAAAAGTCCGTCGGTCACCGTAATTCTATCTCCTATATTTGTGCTCCTATCTTCCTCAAAAATTTCCGTTCCGTCGGTTGGTACAGTATAGAGCTTGAATATCATGTGGTACTGTCCATCTGCCACCGCACTTCCACTCGTATCGAGCAATTTACCTTGATAGTTAATTTCAGGATTAAATGCGGCATGTCCTAATATTCCAAAAGAAAAAACAGCAGTGATTATAACAGTTGGTAAAAGAGTGCGTATTGCATTGTAAATAGTTCGGTTGCTCATTGGCCTGAAGTTATGTCATCACCGGCAAATATCTTTTTTATTCTCCTCTTCCATAAATCAAGAAGTCGACTGTTGTGAAAAAAGTTGTGCGCTCTACCATGCTTAGACGCAAATACTTCCCTACGTTCCTTGTCTAGAAGTCGTCTGATGGTAATTAAAATAAGAATTAGAAGAAGTAAGAGTAATAGCAGCTGTAGTATTCCTAGTGCATCAAGATCCAGTCCAAGCAATGCTGCGGCAACAAACAGATCTCCCTGCAGTCTTTTTATTCCCTGATTTTTGTGATCTAAAATACGTACACTAAGGTCATACACTCCACCTCGCACAAAGGGGGCTATGGTTGCACTATATGTAGTCTTTTCCTCATTGACACGAAGAAGTATTGAAAATGTCTTGTTTTCGTTTCTTGGATTAACAAATGTAAAACCTATACTCTTGAGTACTTCCGGCAATTTCACATAATCAATTGAAATAGTTAGATTTTTTGCCCCATCAACTAAGATCCGTCCTTTAAGAGACGGGATGATTTTTCTTCCGTCCTGTATAAAATCAAAATCGCGGAGTGTAAGATCCTTTAACTGTGGATGTACTTCGAGTGAATCTGGAAATTCGGAGAAAGGATCTATGATAATTTTAGGTGGCTTTCCTTTTCCTGGTGCCTGTCCGAGAGCAATACTTCCTGCGGAATAGTTTCCACTTCTATCTCTTGTGAAAACACTATAGTAGTAAGTAACGCCAACTTCCACATTAGTATCTACCACTCTCGTCCCAACTCCCTCATACACTACCTTTCCATCAAAAGGGTTTTCCGGGAAGAAATGGTCGGAACGCACGAGACGTACTGCATCAAAGTCTTCATCTATTGGGTTGTTCCATGAAAGTTCAATTGTTTCATCAATTCCCACTGCTTGGAAATTGCTAACACTTGCTGGTGGAGTGAAATCATCCTCAGGAAATGTTGAGAATGTGCTTCTAAATCCCTGCAATCCGGTAGTAAAATCGTTAACCTCTAGTTCAAAATAATAGACTGTATCTGGAGAAAGATTCTCCATGAAAGCCATGTGTTCTTGACTAAGAAGGTTATTTTCAATTGTGCCAGCTTCATACTCTGTTGTTTTTCCCCACGATATTTTAGAGATGGCAGAGTGATTTGTGCTCCACGTTATAATCGCCGAAGTAGACTTTACGGACACAGTAATATTTAAAATTTGGATTTTTCCTAAAATCCCTTCTATCAAACCACCACCACCCTCCACTTCCTCTGTAGGAGGAACTGATGGGGGAATCACCACCTCGTCAAACTGCTGAAATCCCGCCCGAAGAATGTAAGAGGTGCTGGTTAATCTACCTGTTCCAACCTCTCCTGTAGTGTCTTCAAGTGTATAGTTTGTACTTGCCGATAAACCGCCTCCTACATTTATACTGTCAAACTGCATCTGATAACTTGTACTTTCCATGACTTGAGAAAAAACAGAGATTGGAAACAATAGTCCAAACAGCAATACAAAAACAATTAACTTATTAAAAGTTCTAGAGGTTATGTTATTACATATTGGAAATGTAAGTGTGTCTCGTATCATAGTTATTTTTCATCCCGTTAGAGGCATGTCGCGGTCATACCGTCCTGTATATTTATCATCTTATTAATATGTGTTTGACTTTGTAACATTGTTTTATGTTTTATCTTATGCGACCGCGGTCTCTAACGGGATTCATCAATGGGAACGAGTACATACACATAGTCTTGACCACCACTTATCTTAAACACCGGTTTGATAATTCCCGCTCGCCCCGTTTCATCAGGAATGATTTCTATCTCATCAGAAAAAGATTCCTGAATTTTTTGTTTCACCTCACTATCTGAAGATACGCCGGATGATGATACAACAACAATTCCTTCACGCTTCTTGTCAAACTGCACGATATTTTCTCCCGTTCCTGTAAATCCTTGTGTTAGTGTGTCGTATGCTCCAACAGCAAAGTATTTAATTGTTACAACCGTTCTTTCAAATGTAGACTGGAAACTTGATCCGATACTCTCTTTTACTGTAGCAACTCCATTCCCAACGGAATCAGAATCAAAATACCGAAGTATTTCAATTGTACCTATTACAGTGTGCTTATAATCTGAGTACGAAAAATCTTGGAGAGCATAGGATCCTATTATAAGAACAATGGCAACCATTGCTGACACCGACTTCTTGAAGAGAATGTTTTCGGTATCAAAAGGAAGTTTTATTGAGAACCGTCCGATACTTTTATGGACTCCATGTAATGCCGGTTTTTTAAAATCGCCTTTATATTCTTTTCTTCTTTCATTTGAAAGTTCCTTACTCCGTTTTATTTTTTGCTGATTATTTTTGATTGAAAAGTTTGCAAGAGAATCTTTTTCGACATACCATGTCCTTCCAACCATCCTTCCTTTCATTTTTCCGGTACGACAAAGACGAGCCACATAATCGTTCGTGTAGCCCGAAATTTTTCCAGCGTATTTGGATGAAAGATACTTCCTATTATCGAAATAAAGTTCGTCTTTTATGTCTATATCCGACATAACTATATTTTACAACCTTATCCACTATATTTTCACTAGTTTTCCACATTTTTGTGTGGAAAACTAATTAAGGTCGTTCAGACGAAATAACTTTATTTTCCGTACAATTGTAAAATGTAATGATTGTATTAATGCGTAATTTATATAAAAAATTTTCTAAAATTAAATGACATAAAAACCATTAATTTTAGTGTCGCAAAACATATAAAACACATTAGAAGCTACAGTAATTGGGAAATATAGTCTTTGGGAAAATAAAATAACAAAAATGCCGTCTCATTTAGTAGAGACGGCATAGTTTGTTCAATATTTTGAAAAATCTTAGATATTTTACCGAAACCAACCCAGCACATTTACCACTTGTGAACGGTACGAAATGCTGGTCTCTCCAGAATATAAGACTGCGTCATAAAACAACACTTGTTCTATCGTGAAAGTTCCCACTACTGTTAAAATTCCTAACAATATAAGCATCACACCAGCAAAACTTTTTGCAAAACCTCCTTGAATTTGAGCATAGTCGTCTGCCGTGTTTGGTTCTATGTCACTTTTCGGTGTCCCCATTTTAATATGTTGTGGTGGTAAGGAAACTTGCTTGGTTTGTTCAGAATATTCTTTTTTTATTGAAATTTGACTCTCTTGTTCATAATTATCAATGTTTTTTTGATCATTATGCTGCAATTCCGGTTTTTTAGGTTCTGGATTGAGCGGCTTGTCATCTTCAGAACCATGGTAAATCATCTCAAACGGTTGAATTACAGATTTTTTTGGTTTATTTAACAATGTTTTGTCTTTTACCTCATTATTGACCTCGTTAATCCTCTGTATGCTCTCTAAACCGCCTTTCGTTTGTTTTCTGTGTGTAAGTAGAGATTCTTCCTCGATATACCAGTTTCTGCCAACCAACCTTGCTTCAATCTTGTCGGCACGAGAAAGCTGCCCGATGTAATCTTTTGTATAACCGGTAATTCTTGATGCTCGTCTAGCCGAAACAAATTTTTTTCCTCCAAAGATTAGTTCTTCCATTTTTATTAAAATCTATTCTAATACCTGCTTTTCTAGCTGAGAATAGCTTTGAAAAGGTCGTGTAGAACCTTTGGATTAGCAGAACCCTTAGATTCTTTCATTCCTTCTCCGATTAAGAATTGTAGAGCTGATTCCTTTCCTTTCTGGTATTCTTGAACTGCTTTTTCATTTCCAGTAATAATTTTATCAACCAGTGCTTTTAGCTCTATTTCATCACTTTTTTGAAATAATCCAGCTTTTTGCGCTATCTCTTTCGGACTATCCCCAGTTTTAAACATGGAAAGCAGGATATTCTTTACACCTCGTGAAGAAACCTCTCCTTTTGAAAACATTTTCATTAAATCGGCTAAATTCTCTGGTGAAATATTATCAATCATCCCTCCAGTTGAATGTTCTCCCCCCATAAGGCCTACGATGTCTGAAGTAATGTAATTTGTTGCCAAAAATACAAGATTCCTATCATTTTTCAAAATTAACGCGACATCGTTAAAGAGGGAGTTTAGTTTCATATTCTGAATCAGTACTTCTATATCCTCATCTTTTATACCAAAATCTTTCTTATATCGGTATCGCTTCTCCCAAGGCATTTCGGGAAGTTTTGTAATATCTCGGTTGATGTCATGTAATTCCTTTGTTTTTTGTATAAACGAGAATATTTCTGACACTTTTAACTTAAGTAAATCAGGATCTGGAAAGTATCTATAGTCATGAGACTCTTCTTTGATGCGTTGAGTATACGTACTTTGCTTATTTTCATCCCATCCGCGAGTTTCCTGTATCACCTTCTCCCCTTTTTCTACGACTTTTGTCTGCCTTTCTATTTCGTACGCAATTGCCCTTTCAACCGCCTTAAACGAGTTTAAATTTTTTATTTCCACCTTTGTTCCCATCTTTTCGCTGTCGCTTACTGAGATATTTGCTTCAACCCTCATTTCCCCTTT
>JADFSL010000032.1:4352-5558 GCA_022560785.1 Patescibacteria group bacterium | reverse complement strand
TTTGGCAGTCCTACAATTCCTATTGATAAGGACATAGAACACTACTGTACTATATTTTTGTTTTATAAAACAGATTTCTTTCATCCGCTCAGTTTCGCGTCCAGTTGAGACTAGCTCAGCGGAACAAGTATTGACATTATTTTATATTATGATATTATAAAAGCTAGTCTTTACCATAGTGGGAAGGCAATTAGAGGTGTTTAACACCAAGAGAGGTTAATTGACAATGAAAGTGACTATAAATTTTGGGCCGGATGGCCTGGACCGTGGCACAATCCAATATTCATCGGGGATTGTTTTTTATTCTGGAGTTATGTCTGCATTCAAACAGCTTGGGGATTTGCTCGTTCAGGAAATTGAAGTTGTGCGTGCCACTCCGTCAGACCCACCTGCCGCAGATAAATTTTCTGTAGATCTTGAAGTGGTTCTTCGTGATCCAAGCAATAATAGTAGTCGTCAGGAACGACTCCGTTGTTATAATCTTGGATCATCATTTGATGAAGATACTGTCAAGAAAGCGGTTATCGATTTGGTGCAGGCCCTGTTTAAATCAAAGGCTAAACGCATCATTTATGCTTATAATGAAAACAAAGCCCAACTTGCCTCATTAGATAAATGCATAGCAGGGCCAATGTAACTTTCTCTAAGTAGTTTCGACTACTATTACTCCCCGAGATATTTCGGGGAGTTTGTTTTTTTATATAACCCCAAAACTAATTTACCTCTTTTATATCCCCTCTTTACCGAGGTTGTGTATCTTTTGTTTCCATTGGTCTTTTTTTTGCTCTGTTACATATTCGGTTGGACCAAAACTTGTAATTCGAACTGGCGCAATGCCACAAAAGCCTAAAATCCCTTTTGAAATTTCATTAGTGTAATCTCCAAACCGTATTCGTATCACAAATGGGTAATATGTCCCCGACGAAATAATGACACGCGCGCTCTTACCTTTAAGTAGCGGACGTGCACTCTTGCTCTTTCCATCAATACTAAAGGCAAAATTTGGCAAAAAAGTACGGTCAAACATACCCTTCAAAATTGCCGGCATCGTATTCCACCAGTTGGGATAAATTATTACTATGTGGTCTGCCCAGCTGATATCATTCTGAATCTTCACTAAATCCGGCTCAAGCTCCTGAATTTCTTTGTATCCACGGTGTAGAATTGGATCAAATGACAAATCGCCAAGATTTGCTCTGCGCACCT
>JADFSL010000032.1:0-4342 GCA_022560785.1 Patescibacteria group bacterium | reverse complement strand
TTAAATGAATTACTAAAAAAATTTTGAAAAAGCTTATTAAATATATAATAAAATATTTATTTTTAGTTTAATTTTTATCATCGAAGTTTTATCTATGATAATACTAACAAAGATTATTTGTATATTATTTAAATTACTTAAAAAGTACATTCGATAATATTCTGTGGAATTAAAAAATAAAAATATTTTTCATATTTATGGAATAAGTACCCCAAGAAACATAAGCGCGGTTGCGGATACTACCGCGATAGTTGAGAGGACAACAAGTTGCTTTTTAAGCGTCATATTTCCATTAATTTCTTCTCCGCTAGAACGCCCTCGAAGAAAGATTAAAAATACACTGACGAGAAGAAGTACGAAGAGAATTTCCCGCGTGTAGATAAAAAATGGAATGAGTGTGGTAACGCTTTGGTCTGTACTAAATCCCAATCTACCTCCAAAATAATCAAATAAATACACAACATCAATGATAGAAGCAAGTGTCGCCACCCCCAGACCGAGAATGCTCTTCTTCAGCAGTGCCTGTTTAGTAGTTCCTCCCCTGCGCAACAAATCAAGTAGCAACGCATAAAATATTATTGCGGTAATAAGCAATAACAACACATGCGCAGAAAGATATGTTATAAGTGAAATACTCATACCGATAGTGTCAGAGAATCTTTAGATTCCTGCAGATTAAATTGTAATTTCAAACTATTTATTGTCATACTAAAAAACTTATATGGCTGTAATTTATTATCATTTTGGCACTATCGGAACTCATACTCTAATCCCCAGTGAACGTCTAATACCCCAAAGAATAATTCCGCCGACAATAAGCGCTGCAACATAATAGAGCATAACAGCCAGATATGATATGGCAGGTCCACGAAGCAATACGCCGAGTGCTAGCACTGTATACCATGAGACAAACGATAGTGGACTTCCAAGCCAAATGGGGATTTTGTGTGCTTGAAGCAAAAGTGCATTCACTACAATAACACCAATGACGGTGAGCTTTGCCCACAATGTCGGATCATAAAGCCTAAATGACTCATCGTAAAATCGATAGACAAGCAAAAATCCTATTCCGGTAAAAATAGATATGATAAGTCCAATGCGTACGACAGAAAATGTTGTTTTAAGAAAACTACCCTCAATTGGATCTATCTCACCATCACGCAATGCTTTGTTGAGAAAAATTTCAATAAAAGTTGCTCCGCCAACGCCTAGCACCGCGCCTATGAGATGTCCAATAATAAGTAGCGTAAATACGTCCATGATAGATTTTGTTAGCCATATTTTATTTCACTTGGCTCATAAAATATGGACAAAATATTATGATGCATTGTAACCCGATTTTTCGATTTCCTCTATTATCTTTTCCTTGCTGACCTTTGCTTCGTCAAAAGTAAATGTTCCCTCTTTCTTGTCATAGTCAATAAACGCTTTTGTAACTCCTTCAAGTCCCATAGCAATCATCTGAATACCTGTTGCACATGCTCCGCAGTGCATTCCTTCAATTTTTAAGTTTATTTCTGCCATATGTTTTTATTATACTATTAATTAATAATACTACGCTGTAGCAGCGGCTTTCTCTTTTTTCGCACGTTTTGCAAGCATTTTTTCAATCGGCGGCACATATCTTTTTAATATCAACGAGTTAAGCACCACCGAGATTGAACTTAACGCCATCGCAAAACCAGCAATTTCCGGCCGCAGGGTTGCCTGGGAAATGCTGAAGAAAATCTGCCCAATCGCCCCAAATTGTGTTTGGATTGCAACTACCCACTCAGCTGCAACACCAAATGAAACCTGAGTGATAAGCAGGTGCATACCGCCTGCAATTGGAATAGCAGCTACATTGTAGAAGAACGCCCAAAAGAGATTTTGCCGCACTTTTCTAATAGTCTTTCCAGAAAGTTGAATAGCAGTAACTACATCCCGAAGATCATCTTTCACTAAGATGACGTCGCCTGTTTCTATCGCAACATCGGTTCCAGAACCAATAGCAATCCCAATATCGGCTTGCGCGAGCGCTGGAGAATCATTGATGCCATCCCCAACCATCGCCACGCTCTTGCCCTCAGCCTGTAGTGCTTTGATTTTAGCGGCCTTATCTTGTGGCAAAACCTCTGCAAACACCCGATCAATACCCACCTGCTTTGCAATTGCTTCTGCTGTCTTTTGATTATCTCCAGTAATCATGATAATTTCTTTGTTCATTTTCTTAAGCTCTGCAATTGCCTCTTTTGCGTACGGCTTTAAGGTATCTGCCATTGCAATTAGAGCTATAGGTTTCTTGTCTATGAGCAAAAAGACTGCCGTTTTTGCCTCATTTTGAAGTTTCTCCATCGCTTCAGTATGCTCTGCAATATCGACACCAAGTTCTTTCATATAAACCATATTGCCAATATCAATTGTCTTTCCATCCACATTCGCGTGTATACCCATTCCTTTTACTGCTTTGAAATCTTTCGGGTCTCCGAGTTCTCCACCTTTCTTTCCTTTCTCAATTACTGCCCTCGCCAGTGGGTGTTCTGAACCTCGCTCTGCTGATGCGGCAAGACGTAGTGCTTCACTCTCCTCAATACCACTGCCGAGCATAACAAAATCAGTGATGACCGGTTTACCAATAGTCAGCGTTCCTGTTTTATCAAAGATTATTGAAGTTACTTTGTACGCCTTTTCAAGCGCCTCACCACCCTTCAGGATAATGCCATATTTGGCAGCGCGCCCAATACCAACCACAAGCGCGGTTGGTGTTGCAAGTCCCATAGCGCACGGACACGATATTACCAACACCGCAATCATACGCAGAAGTCCCGCTCTAAACGGCAAGTTTGCAAAAAAGAACCACGCCACAAACACGAGTACAGAAAGTATGACAACCGCAGGCACAAAGTACTCACTAATTTTATCAACTAAATTTTGTATTGGCGCACGCTTTGCCTGTGCTTCTTCAACCATCCGAATTATTTGGTACAGAAGTGTGTCTTTGCCAACCTTTGTTGCTCTAAATTTCAGTAATCCTTCCTGGTTTACAGTAGCACCGATAACTTCATCGTTTATAGTCCGCTTTACCGGAATTGATTCACCGGTAACCACTTTTTCATCAATGTGCGATTCTCCTTCAATAATAATACCGTCAACCGGAATTTTCTCACCGGGGCGTACAATGATGATGTCTCCCTTCACCAACTTATCTAAAGGTACTGTTATTTCTTTGCCGTCACGTTCTATATGGGCCTCTTTTGCCTCTAATTTCAAAAGTTCCTTAATCGCTGCTGACGCTCGACCTTTTGCAAGTACCTCAATGTAACGACCCAAGAGAATAAACGTAAGAAGGGCTGCTGAGCTCTCCCAGAATGGGTGGTCAATATTAAACCAGAGAAACCCTATCATGCTGTAGAAATACGCAGCCGATGTACCCAAAACTACCAGTACATCCATATTTGCGGACCCGACACGCATTGCGGTGTAGGCGTTACGATAAAACGGCCAGCCAATGATAAATTGAATTGGAGTTGAGAGAATCCAGTAAACGTAGTTGAGATCTATCCTAAAAGGCGGATCGTCCACTCCCAAAAAAGCAAACAGTTCATGCACATGTGGAGCATTAAACATGTGGATGAGCATGTAGTAGATAATGATTGGTGAAGCGATAACAGCCGCAGCTATGACGCGCTTTTTTGCTCGGTGGATTATTCGTTGGTCCTGTTTTTCCTCTTCTTCTATACTTGACGCAGCTTCGTCCGGTCGCACAATATCGTAACCGATTTTATTTATAAATGCGTCAATTTGTTCAAGAGTAATTTTTGATTCGTCAAATTCTATGGCGGTTTTCTCCGCACCGTAATTTGTATTGACGTTAGAAACCCCTTCCTGCTTTATAAGTAGCTTATCAATGAGAACAGAACACGCCGCACAGTGCATTCCTTTAACTTTGAGTACGAGCTTTACCATATGGTTGTACAATAAATTGCTTTAGGAACACATGTCGTGATTGCGCTGTGCGAAGAGGGGCCGGGAGAAAGCATAGCGTTCTCCCGTGGAGGAAGGCAGTCCCGACGTAATGTCGGGACGTTGGAAACCGAGGGTTTCCAAAGAGCACGTATGTGCTCCGCACATTGCATTCCTTTAACTTTGAGTACGAGTTTAGTCATTAGCCACAGTATCAATCACTTCTCCGGTCGTAGTGTTTATAAATACCCATGTTCTGCCTTCAGGGGACGCATAATATAGGGCTTGATACATAAGACCTTCCAGAGTTTGAAGCACTCTGTTTTTTTGCAGCCATTGTGTATTATCAATATCAATTTTAATTTTGTCTTCCGCAATACCTAATTCCCGACTTGTTTCC
>JADFSL010000031.1 GCA_022560785.1 Patescibacteria group bacterium | reverse complement strand
GCAAGAAAATAAACTTAATTCATATATTGCACTATGTCGCTTAGTATAGGCATTGTGGGATTACCCAACGTCGGCAAGTCAACGCTATTTAATGCACTGACGAACAAATCTGTTCCGGCGGAGAATTTTCCGTTTTGCACCATTGATCCGTCTGTGGGTGTAGTTGCGGTGCCTGACGAACGGCTCAACCAGCTGAGCCGTTTCTCAAAATCAGAAAAGACAATTCCCGCCGCGGTTGAATTTGTAGACATTGCTGGTCTAGTCCAAGGGGCGTCGGCAGGCGAAGGGCTTGGAAACAAATTTCTTTCAAACATAAGAGAGGTTGATGTGATTGCAGAAGTTGTGCGGATGTTTGACGATCCAAACATTGCGCATGTTTCAGGAGAGGTGGATCCACTCAGTGATATTGAAGTGATTAATCTCGAGCTCATCATGGCAGACCTAGAGACTGTCACAAATCGGCTTTCAAATATAGAAAGGGACATAAAAAAAGGAGACAAAACAGCGATCGTTGAGAGAGATGCTCTTGTCGAAATTGAACACATACTCACAAAAGGTACACTGGCGTCTTCCTTTAATCTGCCAGAGAATGCGAAAATTGCGGTGCGTAATTTACATCTTTTAACCACCAAACCGATTCTCTACGTACTGAATAAGAAAACAGATAGTATTAATATAGATAAGCTTGATGATGGTAGGTATCAACGGTTGAAAGATTTTCTAGAATCAACAAACGCATCATGGGTTGAGATTGACGCAGGCGTTGAGTCAGAACTTCGTGATGTAGCTCCTGAAGATAAAGATGAATTTAGACGAGAATTTAGTGTCTTTGATGACGGGGTAAATGCTCTAATACGCAAAGGATATAAAATGCTCAATCTTATAACATTTTTCACTACGGGAGAAGATGAAACCAGGGGGTGGACTATCCACTGCGGTTCGACAGCTCCAGAGGCAGGGTCTGCTATCCACAATGATTTTAAGAATAAATTTATCCGAGCGACAGTTATTTCTACGAACACATTACTTGATGCCGGATCATACGGCACAGCACGAGAAAAAGGACTTGTGCAAACCGAGGGAAAAGAATACATAGTGAAAGATGGTGATGTTATTGAATTTAAAATCTAACCTCTGAAATTCTGATGGTGACGCCTGCCCAGTAGCTGCGCCTAAGGCGCATGGTACTAGGGTAATTGAGTTTAAATCTAGCATTTACTTGTACGGTTTTCTGTTGTATTATTACGGCGTTATATAATTGTTTTTTTGCATGGATACTAACCAAACGCTAAAACCAAAGCTCTCGCCGAAGGATTTCTTTCTCCACATTGCGGCGATGGCAGCACTCTATATTAGTGCTATTTCATTGTTATCTCTTTTATTTGAATACATCAATGTGCTCTTTCCGGACCAACTTCAGTCTTACCGAGACCCATATTCAGGTGGTATTCGTTTCGCCATAGCGTCGCTTATTATCATTTATCCTGCGTACGTATTTCTAACGAGGATACTTAATCAAGAATTGCGCCTTGATCCAACAAAGAGAGAACTAGGTATTCGAAAATGGCTTATCTTCCTGACACTCTTTGTTGCCGGCATAACCATTATCATAGATCTCATTGTTTTGGTGAACACATTCCTCGGAGGTGAGCTTACCACACGTTTTGTGCTTAAGGTTACAGCAGTGCTCGCAGTTATAGGTGGTGCTTTCTGGTACTATTTGGAAGCACTGAAAGACAGGTGGGAACACGATGAAGTGCTTTTAAAGAAAATAGGTTGGGGTGTTTCTGCAGTTGTTCTCGCATCCATCATCGCTGGGTTCTTTATCATGGGTTCACCACAATCACAGCGAGAGCTACGGTTTGATAATCAAAGAGTGTCTGATTTACAGAGTATACAGTGGCAGATTGTAAATTACTGGCAACAGAAAGGAGTACTTCCAGGAAACCTATCTGCACTTGAAGACTCTATTTCAGGGTACACAGTACCCACTGATCCGCAGACTGGTGAGATTTACTCATATGGGAAACTCTCTGGTCTTGCCTTTGAACTGTGTGCTCAATTTGAGCTCGCAAGTGCTGGAAGCGACAGAGTGGCACCACAACCGAAAATGGTGGAACCACTCGGACTCAAAGGTACAAATTGGCAACACAAAGCAGGTACGTTTTGTTTTGAGAGAACCATTGACCCAGACCTATATCCGGCGCGGATAAGAATCTAAATAAAGAACTCGTGTGCCATGGAAAAATATAATCATAAAGACATAGAAAAAAAGTGGCAAGTACGATGGAAAAGAGAGAAACAATTTGAAGTAAAAGAAGACTCCGCAAAAGAAAAATACTATCTCTTAATAGAGTTCCCATACCCTTCAGGCGAGGGGCTTCATACTGGGCATATCAGGAGTTATACAGCATTTGATGTTATTGCACGCAAACGCCGAGCCGAAGGGTTCAATGTACTCTTTCCAATTGGGTGGGATGCGTTTGGATTGCCAACCGAAAACTATGCACTCAAGACAGGTGTTCATCCCAAGGAGGTAACCAAACAAAACACCGACACATATCGCAGACAGCTCCAGTCAATTGGATTTTCATTTGACTGGTCCCGTGAAATAAATACGACTGATCCACAATACTACAAATGGACACAATGGATTTTCCTTCAGCTTTTCAAAAAAGGACTCGCATATAAAGCCACAATGCCCATTAATTGGTGTATAGATTGCAAAACAGGGCTTGCCAACGAAGAAGTGGTTGACGAAGTGTGTGAGCGGTGTGGTGGCCCCACTGAGATACAGGAAAAAGAACAGTGGATGCTTGAAATCACCAAGTATGCTGACCGACTCGACAGTGATTTAGATAAAGTTGATTATTGGGAACCGATAAAAATCCAACAAAGAAACTGGATAGGAAAGAGTGAAGGATATGAAATAAACTTTGGTATTAAGGGGAAAGACGAGAACATCAAGATATTCACTACACGCCCAGATACGTTGTATGGAGCAACCTATATGGTGCTTTCCCCTGAACATCCTCTTATCGGCACGTTTAAATTAGAGATTGAAAACCTTGAAGAAGTCAAAACATATATTAAAAACTCAAAACAGCGCTCGGATATAGAGCGAACCGCTGAGGGAAAAGAGAAAACCGGTGTAGAGATAAAAGGTATAAAAGCTATTAATCCCGCAAACAAGGAGGAAATCCCAGTGTTCATAGCTGACTATGTACTCTATCACTATGGAACCGGAGCAATCATGGCGGTGCCGGCACATGATGAGCGCGACTTTGAATTTGCAAAGAAATTTGGTTTACCGGTAATAGAGGTAATTTCTGGTGGAAACATACAGAAAGAAGCTTATCTTGATGAAGGGAAGCTCATTAACTCTGGGAAATTCAATAAGTTGCAGGCACAGGATGCTAAGAAAAAAATAGCAGAGTTTGTAGATGGCACAATGAAAATAACCTACAAACTTCGTGACTGGATATTCTCAAGACAACGATATTGGGGAGAACCAATTCCAATTATTCATTGCAATAAATGCGGAATAGTTCCGATGCCAGAGGAAGAGCTTCCACTTGAACTTCCTGACGTGGAGGACTATCAACCAACGGATACCGGAGAATCACCGCTTGCCAATGCCACAAAGTGGGTAAACACCACCTGTCCCAAATGTAGTGGAAGTGCCACACGTGAGACCGATACAATGCCAAGCTGGGCTGGGTCGTCATGGTACTATCTTCGTTATACCGATCCGCACAACAAGAACACACTTGCTGGAGAAGATAAGCTAAAATACTGGGGCCCAGTTGATTGGTATAACGGTGGTATGGAGCATACAACACTCCACCTTCTATATTCTCGTTTTTGGCATAAGTTTCTCTATGATATCGGAGTGGTTCGCACAGAAGAGCCATACAAAAAAAGAACGTCTCACGGTCTTATACTCGCTGAAGGTGGTGAGAAAATGTCAAAATCAAAAGGGAATGTTGTAAATCCCGACGATGTAATAAAAAATGTTGGGGCAGACACTTTGAGGATATATGAAATGTTTATGGGCCCATTTGAGCAGCCAATTGCGTGGAGTACAGATAATATGGTTGGCTCTTTGAGATTTTTGGAGAAAGTATGGAGGATATATGACAAAATATCTGCTGATTATTCTATCAATACTGCGCTTGAACCACTTTTGCATAGAACAATACAAAAAGTTGGGAGTGATATAGAAGATTTAAAGTTCAACACCGCTATCAGTGCGCTCATGATTTTTACAAATGAATTGGAAAAGTGTGAAGTAGTGTCACAGACGGCGTATATAATATTAATTAGATTACTTGCGCCGTTTGCTCCGCATATTACTGAAGAGCTATGGGAAAAACTCGGATACAGGAATTCGGTGCATCTTGAGGCGTGGCCAACCTATGATCATGTAAAGGCACGTGAAGGAAGTGTTACGGTCGTGATACAAGTAAATGGTCGGGTACGAGCGCGACTAGATTTTGACTCCGAACCAAGTGAAAAAGATGTCAAAAAACAAGCACTTGATCTGCCCAATGTAGACAAGTGGATAGAAAAGAAAGTAGTGAAAGAAGTCATCTATATTAAAAACAAACTCATTAACATTGTGGTATGATTTCATAATGCATAGGGGCTTGACTTAATAAAGAAGAAGTGATAGAAATTAGACGATATTTCCCATAATTAGCAACAAACATATAATATATGACATCAGTAACATTCAAACCAAAACAAGTCACTAAGCGTCTTTTAGGCGCTGTGCCTGAGCGGGCGCGTGAAGTACTGATAGCTCGTTATGGGCTGGGAAAGAATACACAGAAAATGACTCTCGAGGCAATTGGAAGCAAGTATGGAATAACCAGAGAGCGTGTACGGCAGATAGAAGCATACACACTCGGAAGCATCAGAAAATCAGATGTTTTCGAAAGTGAACAGCCGGCATTTGAGGAACTTTCTGAACTCTTGGATTCGATCGGTGGCGTGGTGATCGAAGAAGATATTTTGAATGCCGTTTCAAAAGATAAAACAGTACAAAATTATGTTCACTTCATGCTTGTGTTGGGAAATATGTTCAAAAACAAAAAAGAAGACGAAGAATTTGTCTATCGATGGTATGTTGATGAACAGCTTGCAGAGAATGTGCACAATGCACTGCGGAAATTATACAAAAGTCTTTCTACTGAGGATTTAGTTTCTGAGTCTAAAATTATCAGCTCATTTTTAAACGAAATTAAAGACCTCAATCAAAAATACAAAAACGAGGAAATTGTACGTCGTTGGCTTACATTATCTAAACAGCTCGGCAAAAACCCGCTCGGTGAATGGGGAATAGCTAACTCTTCTAATGTAAAAGTAAAAGGAATACGGGATTATGCGTATTTGGCAGTCAAAGAACACGGTTCTCCAATGCACTTTACCGAAATCGCAAATACTATCTCAACATTGTTTAACAAACGAGCTCACATTGCTACCTGTCACAATGAACTTATCAAAGATTCGCGGTTTGTACTTGTCGGAAGGGGGCTCTACGCACTTTCAGAGTGGGGGTATACAAGCGGTGTGGTCAAAGAAGTCATAAAAGACATTTTAGAAAAGAATGGTCCGCTCACTCGGGATGAAATTATCAGCAAAGTACTCAAAGAACGTTATGTAAAGGACAATACAATACTGGTAAATTTGCAGGACCCAATGTACTTTAAACGAAACCGCGATGGCAGATATTTGGTTGCATAATATTCTTGTTTAAAATCATATATGTTTAATAATCCTCCTACGCCCGGAGGATTATTTGGTGTATGATATATATCAAGCGCAAATATCGATGGATAAATTAGTCAAAACATTTGAGGAATTTGGTATTTCCGGACCTGGAGTGCTCCTTATCCTTCTTGCTATCTTAGTAATGGGTATTAACACAGTTGCGCCGGAGTTGTATAGGAGTGCGATAGACATAACTATTGTAC
>JADFSL010000030.1 GCA_022560785.1 Patescibacteria group bacterium | reverse complement strand
AGAGGGCATATACTCCATGCTTTTTACCTACTAGCTCTGAAAGTTGTTGAGGAAAGAGTGAGAAAATTCTACTTGAAATATTTTCCAAAAACCATTCACGTTGAAGAGAAGACAGGGGAATACGGTCAAAGACATCTTCATATAATTGATTGATATCTATAAACTGAAATTTAATTTGAAGAAATGTTAAGTTATATAACAATGGTAAAAGTGCTTCCATTTTTTCATTTCTAGTATTGCTTACTATTATAGACGCTTCTTCAGGACCAATACGAACAAGTACTTCTTTTTGGATATCGTTTAAATTAGTTACTTTCGCCAAATCAATTGTAAGTACGAATTCAAGCCCGTATCGAGGATTGTTGTTTATCTCCGTCTCAAGGTCTTTCATTTCTTTTCCATGACCAATCAGTATCGCCTTTTGCTTTTTTCGTACACCCAGCATGGGAAAGATCACCAATCGCCATAACAAAATAAGTGGAAAAGAAATGAGGAGATAAATGATTAAATTTGTTTTTGGTGCAATACCAAAATATGGAACAAAGAAAAAGAATAATGCTGCTATGCTTACATTGACTAACTGTGTATTTAAAATAATGGTTGGAAGTTTTCTTTTGAAGATAACTGTATGTTTATCATAGAGCCCTGCTATAAAGAAAATGAGTGCCCACAAAGCAAACAAAATAGAGAACGGAACAATGTGGTCATATAACAGCGTAGTGCTCGGAAGCTCAAAATAGCGCACAGTAAGCGTCAACCACAGTGCTGCAACAAATAGTGCAATATCTCCTAAAAATAGAAGTATTGGCTCTTTTTTACTAAAAACCACCATAATAATAGGTGCTTATATTATAACAAAATTAATGGAATTCAAGCCTCTTATGTCTCATTGTCTGCTGCTTCATGCAGTGATATGGTAGAGCATATGGAGGCAAAAAAACGACAAAAATACTCTATGTCATTACCAAAAGCAATTTGGGCAGAGCTCCTTGGAAACCCTCGGTTTTCCAACACTTCGTTGCCTTCCAACACGGGGAACTCACGTTCCCCGACCCCATCACACGCCCCGCCCCAAATACGAGATAAATTTATATGAACATGAAAGATAAACAAAAAATTCTCTATGTCATCACCAAAAGTAATTGGGGCGGGGCGCAACGGTATGTATATGATTTGGCTACGAACCTACCAAAAGATAATTTTGAAGTTGTGGTAGCACACGGTGGAAACGGAGTACTTAAAACAAAACTTACAGAAAAGAATATTCGAACAGTTTCTATAGAATCTTTAAAACGTGACGTTCAAATATTTGGTGAGTTGGCAAATTTTTTTGCTTTAATAAAAATATTGAAAAATGAAAAGCCGGACGTCCTACACTTAAACAGCTCTAAGGCAGGAGGTCTCGGCGCCCTGGCAGGAAGAGTAATGAATGTAAAGAAAATCATTTTTACTGTTCATGGTTGGGCTTTTAACGAAAATAGAAATATTTTCGAAAAAAAAATTATAGAATTTTTACACTGGATTACAGTAACACTTACCCATATTACAATTACCAATTCTAATGATTTGAAAAAACAAATAGCTCATTTCCCTCTTGTTTCAAAAAAAATATTTGTCATACATAACGGTATACCTACCATGATATTAAAAGATAGACATGAAGCACAAGAAAAACTTATGAAAAATAATACTGAAAAGGTATGGGTAGGAACTATTTCTGAACTTCACAAAATAAAAGGATTAACTTATGCGATAGAGGCAATAATCAATATTATAAAAAGAAATAAAAACATAATATTTATAATTATTGGAGAAGGAGAAGAAAAGCAATCTCTAGAGAAACTTATAGCGAAAAACAATTTAAACAAAAACATATTATTGCTTGGACATATTGATAATGCTGGGGAGTGTTTGAAAGCCTTTGATATATTGACTTTAACTTCAATTTCAGAATCATTGGGTTATGTACTCCTTGAAGCGGGAATGGCAGGTTTGCCTGTTGTTGCAAGTAATGTCGGTGGAATTCCGGAAATTATTGAAGATAAAAAATCGGGACTTCTTGTCCAGCCCAAAAATGTAGAAGAAATAGAAAAAGCATTAATGTATCTTATAGAAAATAAGGAAAAAAGAATGCAGTTGGGAAATATGTTAAAGAAAAAAGTGAAAGAAGAATTCACTCTTGAACAAATGTTAAAAGAGACTTTACAACTCTATAAAACAATCCGATAATAAAACATACTATGAAAGAACAAGAAAAAGTAGAGTTCAACGAAGAACAAAACAATGTGCCCTCCGGTTATGTTGGGTCGAGCGGTCAAGTACCGATACTCATACGATGGATACTTAAAACCAAAATAGCAAGCAATCAGAAACAGGCAACATATATGTTACTGGGGATTGCTGTCCTCGCTCTTATTGCCACTTTTTTAATATTCTTCAGTGGGCTGAGTGGCGCTGATGTTCCGCAGGAGGCTCTAATAGACCCCCTAAGAGGTTACACTCCGTCAGATACATAATATGACTACACTTATAAAAAACAGCACACGGGGCTTCACTCTTATAGAGCTTTTGGTGGTTATTGCTATTATCGGTATGCTTTCATCGGTCGTCTTGACGAGTTTAAATACCGCACGAGAAAAAGCAAAAATAGCAGGTGCTCAAAATCAACTCAGTGAAATTGAAAAAGCAATTTCGTTTCTAGTGAATGATACTGCTGGATACCCCGCATGGGGTAGTACTAAACCAACTTCAGCATGCGGTACCGGTGATGAATTATTTATAGATGATGCTCGAGCTGGTATAGTAGCAACTGATGGTAATTTCCCAAACTGGGACGGACCTTACCTAACCCCCGCCACACCTGATCCGTGGGGAACATTTTACCTGTTTGATGGTGATTATCAATGCGGCGCCGCCACTCTTGGATGTGGTGGGGTAGCCGATGATGGTCTTAATTCTGCAGTTATTCAATCGTACGGACCCAACAAGACCCAAGACTATGGAGATGGGGACGATATTGTTATAATACTGTGTAAACGATAAAACCCCCTACACTCCCAAAAATTCTTTTCTGATATCATCTTTATGTATCGCACGTGAGTAGCGACGCATGCCCATTAACATGCCGAGTCCTATAAATTCGGTTATCAGATGCGACCCGCCGTAGCTCATAAACGGTATGGTGGTGCCAGTTACCGGTAGGAGTCCTATATTCATACCAACATGAATGGTAAAGTGACTCATAAACATTATCGCAAGACCAACTCCAAATAAAATTTCAAAATTCGTCGCGCCGGTTGTGGCATTAATCAGGACTCTACGTATCATTATTCCAAATAATATAAACAGGAGCACCACACCAACAAATCCCCACTCCTCAGCAAATGCAGCAAAAATGAAGTCTGTTTCATACTCTGGTAGAAATTGTAATTTCGACTGTGTTCCATAACCAACTCCCTTGCCAAGAATCTGCCCTGAGCCGACTGCAATGGTGGATTGGTACGCATTGTATCCAGCCCCTTGCAAATCAGTCAATGGATGTATAAAAGTGATAATTCGTTGTTTCTGATAGTCGGCAAACACATAACCCCATAATCCTGCAAATGATATCATTCCTATTAAAAACACTGTCATAAGATGTTTTTTTGAAATGCCTGAAACAAGCACCATACCAAGCCAGATGAGACCAATAATAATTGCTGAACCAAAGTCCGGCTGGAGGAACACGAGAAGAAATAACACTAATGTATACAGCCCGGAAATTAGTATGTGACGCACATGTGCAATTTCCACATGTCGCCGTGAAAAGTACTTCGCCAACAGAAGTATCATGACCAATTTTACCGGGTCGGATGGTTGAAAAGCGAATGAACCAAAGTCAAACCAGCTCTGCGCTCCTTTGGTGATTTCACCAAATACAAACAACAGAAAAAGAATGAAAGCAGATGCAGCAAAAAGAATCATGATGATTCCTGTCTTTCGAAGAAACCGAAAATCTACAAGACTCAATGCAAAAAAAAGTATGATGCCAATTGAGAGCCAGAGAATTTGTTTTTCAAAAAAATAGTTCTCCGGGGCAAAAGAGTTCATGGTTGCAAGTCCGGCAAGCGACAGCAGTACTGCCGAACCAAAAAGTGTCCAATCGATATGCCCGAATAGATGCTGTGTATGAGATTTAGTACCTCTATGCAATATATTTTGTATAAACTCCAACATGGAAACACTATGCTATTGTTTAAGTGGTGGAGTAAGCGTTATAATTTCTATTTTGCCCACTTTGACCGAAAATGGTTTAGGCCAAGTAAATACAATATCGCTTGATGTACCCCTTCGTAGTTGCTCTACTGATGTTTTAGATGCAGCAATCGCGTTGCCATTCTCATCAAATACAATAACGATAATTTCAATATCAGAAATGTCCTGTGTGGAGCTATTTCGTATCTCTGCTTCAATTTTTGGCAGTGTTTCCGCTCCTGAGAGAACCCTGTTCTCAACGATAAGTGAAATTGCCGGATTGTGCATTTTAAACCACTTAGGTGACCCTTGAAATTCAAAAAAAGTACGTTTAGGGACACGTTCCCCTGTAATGATCCCTCCTTCAAATACAGAGAGGATACTATTCGGGGCAATAAATGTAACGCCTTTTCGCTCTGCAATCAAAATATTGTCTTCATCAAACAGTTTAAAAAGGTAGACGATTGCATTAGTACCAATATCAAAATTGGGATTTTCCACATAGGCGACTGCATTATATACTCCATCGGTTACTGCAACCGCCCTACTCCAGAGAATTGTAGGTTGAATCACTTGTGACTGGCACAACAGTTCACACACACCACCGCAGTCTATTCCAACTTCGTCTTGATTTTCCTTGTTATCAAAACAAGTAGGTTCCTCATACAACAGGAAAAACAATGGAATACCTATGATTACCGTAAGACCTAATATAATAATGCTTGTGTAGAATGTTCTTCTTCTGCTAGCCCATGACATGATAGATTTCGTTAGTGTATTTGAGTAACGCGAAAATACGCGTCACAAAATCATTACCCAATTACATCCCCCAGCGGGAATGGCAAAGCCGTATTTAACAGGGTTTATCAAAGCATAGTCGCTCGCCTCATGCTCGTTCCTTGCTTTGTTAAATAATATCAAAAAACCGCCGTCGAAGATACGACGAGGTTTTTGGTTGAGTTCTTTGTTCTGGCAGACTAGCTACTCTCCCATTTTGAGTACCATCGCCTCAAGTGGGCTTAATTGCTGTGTTTAGAATGAGAACAAGTGTTGCTCCACCGATGAATCACCAGAACAATATATTCAAGATACTTTCCGCCAAAGGCGAAACCGTCTTTAGTGGAAACTTCTGTGCCACCGATTAGAAATTTTATTAAATACTGTATTCTGGCGGCTACCTACTTTCCCCCAAAAGAGTATCATCGGCGCTAGCAGACTTAACTTCTGTGTTCGGAATGAGAACAGGTATTACCCTGCCGCCAAACCACCAGAATACAGTATTCAATTAATGCAGGTACAATACAAAAGAAACAAACATTGTGCGATTTTCACATTTCCTAACAGGAGTTGACGAATTAGTACTCCTCGGCTAAACACATTACTGTGCGTACACCTAGAGCCTATCAACCTAGTCATCTCCTAGGGGTCTCAAACGATTCCTAATCTTGAAGTTGGCTTCCCGCTTAGATGCTTTCAGCGGTTATCCATTCCCGACATAGCTACCCAGCGGTGCCGTTGGCACGACAGCTGGTACACCAGAGGTCAGTTCACTCCGGTCCTCTCGTACTAGGAGCAAATCTTCTCAAGAATCAACGCCTGCAGCAGATAGGAGACCAACCTGTCTCACGCTCCTTTTCATGTATTACTACATGGGACGGACTATATCTTCCCAATCATTACGAGGTAATGATTTAAGGGCTAACGTGTAGTCTCTACGGGTCTGAAAACGAAGTTTCCAGTTTTCAATTCCCTCGGTATTGTCCATTCAAAATGGGCATTTC
>JADFSL010000029.1 GCA_022560785.1 Patescibacteria group bacterium | reverse complement strand
GCCGTGTGACTTCCGATTTCATGGCCTGCGTCGTATATATTATTCCATAAATTCCAATCAGCTTGAGTGAAATCACCAGTATAGGAAAGATAATAAGTTCCCTCGAAGCCATTTTCGTTAAGGGTATTACGGCATGCACTGAAGCTATCATCTATAGAAACCGATGCCGCGCCCGCTCGGCAATCCTGCCAATCACAAATTTCGACCACACTAGGTTCTTCAGTTACACACTGGCTCGAGCATCCATCGCCATTCTCCGTATTCCCGTCATCACATTCCTCAAGTATGCCAAACCCATCCGGACTTTGAACTACGCCATCCCCGCAGTAAGTAATAGTACACTCGTTCGCGCATAAATCTGTTTCATCGTTATTCCCATCATCACATTCCTCTCCTATCTCCAGAAAACCATTCCCACAGACTGGTAAATCAGGAGCATCTAAGATACCACAAAGTTCAACAGCATCTGTAGAAGACCATGACCACCCACATTTTTGTAGTATTATAGTATCGGCAACAAAATTCCCTCCTAGAACCTCTGTAATGCAACTATTTTCCAAGCCATTAGAAACATCAAGCGTCTCTCCGGTTTCACTATTCTTCAACCACATACCGCTCCAGCACATATCATAATCCCCAAAAATAGTGAAATTGCTTACAGAAACAGGCACATTATAATGAAGCGTAATATTTGCCTGCACGTTCCAGTTTATAGGGTTCCAGCTGTAACCATAGCCACTCCACTCCCCTATTCCGCACTGTCCACCAAGAGGCGCATCTGGAATTCCAGTCGCATACTCTGCAAGTGATCCTAGTGGATTCTCAGAGGTTGCACTCGCGGATGAAGCGTATTGGCATATAGAGACCATTTCGCTATTCTGGTTTTCATGTCTCAAATCATAGACTTCCCGAGGAGTCAGAAGAGTGACATTCGGATTCTCTTTCAAGAATAAAAGAATCGTAATATAATCAAGCAGCTTGTCATAGTCGATCTCACCGATTATCTCTATGTTTTCAAAGTCTTGTTGATGCACCCATAGCGGTATAACCAGGACACCATCTATTGTTACGATTTCCACATCATCTCTCGAAAAATCATTGATCTCTCTGATAATATCTCCTCTACTTTTGAACGGGTTGTCTCCTCCAGCACTCCCGTTGATGGTGAAGCTAACGCCATACTGAAAAACATCGAAATCAGTAGTCTCACTCACAGGCCCCAGATCGCTGGCATAAAAGACATCGAAATATGTTTTGAATCCAAGTTCGGTCAAAGCCTGTCTTGTCACGGTGGTTATTCTACCCCCAAATTGATTATATGACCTCGGCAGTACAACATTCTCATAACCCTGATTTTCCATTACTTCCCTAAAACGCTCTTGTCCCATTAGGATTATCTCTTTTTGGGTTTCAAGCGGAAGCTCGCCCATCATAAGTTCAATTTCGCTGCCATTGAATCCTTTCTGAATGAGCTCAATGTTTTCAGCTAAGTACATTTTGCCAAAAGGAAGCATGAATGAAGGAGTTTCCATTATCGTGGCCGGATAAAAACTAACCCCAACCGGAATTTCGTTTGCCTCGTAAAAATCCGCAAGCAAGTTATATACTATTTAGCAGAAGCTCCATTTAATGATTTAACATTGGAGAAAAAAGGAGGGCTTGACGATGCACAGTGGTTTAAGCTGTCAAATATTTTAGATCTTAATTTCTATGATGATATTCTGCCAATAGTAACAAAGGCGATAAATATATTACTTAAGAAAGATTCATCAAATAAAAAGAAAAAATCTTCCGCCTGAGACGGATCCGCCTTCGGCGGAAAAAAACAACGTGAGTCCCGATAATGTTCGAGGCTACGAAGTGAAAATATATACTATATGCAAAAATGTCGAACAAATATTTATATTATATCTAACAAAACAGGACGCCAAGATCGTAGCCTGATACTATCTGAATGAGCAAAGAACTCAGTGAATTTGAAAAAAGTACGGGTATAACATTCAATAACAAACAATTATTAATGCAGGCTTTTGTGCACCGTTCGTACTTGAATGAACACAGAGACTTCGACATTGAGCACAACGAGCGGCTTGAGTTTTTAGGTGATGCAGTCTTGGAGCTTATTGTTACCGATTATCTATTTAACACATACAAGAATAAACCAGAGGGTGAACTCACTGTGTTTCGCTCAGCTCTCGTCAATACCAACACACTCTCAAATGCTGCCGTGGTACTTAATATGAATGACTATCTTCTACTTTCTCGTGGAGAAGCAAAAGATACTGGCCGCGCTCGACAGTACATACTCGCCAATACTTTTGAAGCATTTATCGGAGCACTTTATCTCGATCGGGGGTATGATGCGGCAAAAGGGTTTATTACTAAAACAATTCTACCGCTCACTGACGGTATTGTGAAAGACAGACTTTGGCAGGATTCAAAGAGTCACTTTCAAGAGAAATCACAAGAGAAAATGGGAGTTACGCCGGAATATAAGACACTCAAAGAAGATGGACCGGATCACGACAAACGCTTTGTTGTCGGCGTATTTTTAGATGCCAAGCAAATAGGAGAAGGTGAAGGAAAATCAAAACAGGAAGCCGAGCAAGACGCGGCAAAAGCAGCACTGAAAGAGCATAAATGGTAGAAGGTGATAGTTGGTAGTAATTTATCTATATAAGTTCAAAATCAAGTGTTCGAGCTTCAATGTCCGCCGCAATAAGTTTAACGGTCACCTTGTCTCCAAGAGAATAGTGTTTCTTTGTTTTGTTTCCAACTATCCGATAGTGTTTTTTATCAAATACATAATAATCATCTTTCATACTACTCACTCGCACCAACCCTTCCGCTCTTGTTTCCTTTTCTTCAATATATATTCCCCACTGGGTAACTCCGGAAACAATTCCTTCAAATGTGTTACCAACGAGTTTCGTCATATACTCAATTTGTTTGTATTTTATTGAGTCACGCTCCGCTTTAACAGCAGCCACTTCTCGTTGCGAGGCGGTGATAGCGAGTTGTTCATATTCTTTGAGTTCTTCACTGCTTATTCTGGAGCTATCGCCGAGGTGACTTTTGAGTATACGATGTACCATAATATCCGGGTAGCGCCTGATGGGAGAAGTAAAGTGTGTGTAGTGTTTAAATGAGAGACCAAAATGGCCGATATTTTTTGTTGAGTACACCGCTTTTGCCATTGAGCGAATGGTGGCGGTCTTTATAAGGTCTTCTTCCGGGGTACCTTCTATTTGTTTAAAGAGTTTATTGATATCTTTTGCAACAATTTCTTTTTTACCTGTTTTGAGTTCGTAACCGATGGCTTTGAGAAAGATTGAGAGTTCTTCAATTTTTTCTCTGTTTGGGACGTCGTGAATTCTATACACAAATGTCAGATCGCGCCTTTGTGTATCTTTGCACAATTTGTAGAAATACTCAGCAACCTTTCTGTTGGCGAGGAGCATAAAGTCTTCTATCAACAGATTGGTGTCCAGTAGCTTTTTCTTTGTGATGGCTATCGGCACGCCGTTTGAGTCAAGTTCAAATTGCACTTCTTCCTGCTCAAAAGCGATAGAGCCATTCTCTGTTCTTTTTTTTCGAAGTATGTGGGCGAATTTGTTTAACACAATAAGCTCTTTGTGAAATACACCGCTATTATTATCTATTACCTTTTGAGCTTCTTCATAGGAAAATCTTTTTTGTGAGCGAATGATGGTTTCACCAATCCACTGCTTTTTTACCTCTCCGTTTTTTGAAAGCACAAAGATAATAGAAAATGTTCGTTTGTCTTCATCTGGGTTTAGACTACAGACGTCGTTCGAGAGTATTTCCGGCAACATTGGAATGGTTCTATCCACTAGATAAATTGATGTACCACGATTACGTGCTTCCATGTCAATAACGCTGCCTGGTTTTACATAGTATGAGACATCAGCAATATGAATTCCCACTTCAACATCTCCATCTGACAATTCTTTTACGGAGAGAGCATCATCAAAATCTTTTGCCGTTTCTGGGTCAATAGTAAAAGTAGGTACTCCCCGCAAGTCTTTTCTGCTCGCAATATCTTTTTCAGTTATATTTTTTTCTTTTTCAATGTGTTGCGCTTCCTCTGCAACATTTTTTGGTAGCACAGTATCGAAACCCTGCTCAAGCACGATAGATTCCATTTCCACATCATGCACTCCTGCTTTACCTAGAATTTTTATAATTTTCCCCTCTGGATTTTTCTTTGGATTAGACCACTGTTCTAATTTTACTAACGCCTTAGTGCCTTCTGTTATATTTTTAAGTGGTTCTTGAATATGTATATTGATGTACATTCTTTTATCAACCGGCGCTAAAAAATATACCCCGTCTTTTTCTTTTAGTACTCCAACAAATTGCTCTTTTGCTCTTTTTATTACCCTAAGCACTCTCCCAGTTACTCGTTTTCCTTTTTTGTTTAAAGTATGCTGATTGATTTCAACTTCAACCATGTCACCGTTAAGGGCCGTATTAAGATAATCTCGCGCAACTTCCATGTCATCTACTTTTGGATCATATGTAATATACCCGACACCTCGTCGGGTAACATTAATAATTCCGGTCACGTGCTCTTGCTTTTTCATCCCGCTTAGAGACAGGTCGCAGTCATAACACCCTGCTCATTAATTGATTTATAAAAATGTATACGATTTTTTAACATTGTTTTGTATTTATGTCTTATACGACCGCGGTCTCTAACGGGATTCATTTGTGGCAGTATAGCAGATAAGTATATATCCATATAATTTATATTGACAAAGGTCTCTGCTTTTTGATATACTCAACTTACCGAAGCAGGGTTAGGTAACTAAGTACTTTTCCTCAAATCGGTCTTTGCGAAATCCTCCTTTGGTTGAGATGTTGCCGCCCACTACATTGCGGGCGGCTTTTTTTATTTGACCATTTATAAAACTTCTGTTACTATTGCGTTCATGTTAAAAATACGACTACAAAGAATAGGGCGAAAGAACAATCCGTCGTTTCGTATTGTGGTCACGGACTCGAGAAAAGGTCCGAAAAGTGGAAAATATTTAGAACTCCTCGGCGCATATGACCCAATACGCAGTACAGTAGCAGTAAAGGAGCAGCGGATAAAACACTGGATTTCAAATGGCGCACAAGTTTCAGGTACAGTACACAACATTTTAATACAAGAAGGGGTAATAGATGGCAAAAAAATAAATGTTCTGCCAAAGAAATCACCAATAGCAAAAGAAACAAAAAAAGAAGAAATCACTGAGGAAAAGCAAAAAGAAGAAGAGCCAAAAGAAGTTTCTGTGGAGGAGAAAGGGGAAGAAAAAGAAAAAACGGACACACAATAACCCCTACTTGACTTTCACCAATGCTTGCGACACACTTACACAAACAGTAAAGTCACCAAGGACCAATTTTGTCTGTTGCTCTCCGAGACCACATTGTTCTACTATTGCCTAACCAGTTTTTGCCCCAAAACATCTCAGTCAATAATCGTTTTAACATCTATAGTTCCGTCCTGTCAATAAATGTAGAATCTTTATCTTCACAGACTCGCCTGTGTCATGTGCAATAATCTCGCGCAGAGTCTGCGTAACTTGTTCTATTTCATCCAATACGGCCAAGGCTCCTTCTTTAGTGGTGAGTCTTACCTTGGCGTCATCTCCCTGCCCATGTAAAATGTGTAAGATTAAGTTATCAATGACCTTTAGTCCTGCTTCCAGGTCAATGAAAGTCTGTGCACTCAGGTTCGTAGGCATAATAGACTCCTTATTGAATTAACTTTCTTTTAACGCTCGTGCTAGTTCACTACCTTTATTGACATAAACGGTAAAATCTGAGGAATCACTTTTCTCACTTTCTATCACAAATCTACAACCATGCTCCAATAATGCGGTAAAGCGAACCCCATCCCACTGTTCGTTAGGTTTATCTCCCCACATACCCCAATAGGTACCGTCAGGTGATGTTGGAAATTTTTCCATTATACTTCTTTCCCGTCCTTTTTCCTTTTCCACATACATGGATACCAATGAGCCATGACTT
>JADFSL010000028.1 GCA_022560785.1 Patescibacteria group bacterium | reverse complement strand
CTGTGGAAGTGTCGTTGCCGTCGTCTCTCCAGATGTCTGTACTTGAGCTGGTGCTTCATCTGTTGGTGGTTGATTGTTTTGATTCTCTTCCATAAATTATTTTGAAGATGATTTAATCTTAATTTTAACCGGTTTATCCTGTAAGTATTTATAGACACCAAATGAAAGTAGTAAAATAAGCAAAAGCGATGTAAGAAACAGTCCCCACCATACCGGACTTTGCCACCATAGCTCTGTTGTAACTGTTGCATGTGTGTGATCGGTGTGCCCATCCTCAACAAAATGCTCTTCTTCATCCATTATCTGTTCCACTACCACTTCTTCATGCGGCTCAATTTCGGCACC
This sequence comes from Patescibacteria group bacterium, assembly GCA_022560785.1. Lineage (NCBI taxonomy): Bacteria > Patescibacteria group bacterium. Next base: position 6,473 of record JADFSL010000028.1, on the reverse strand, counting down.
TCCGTTGGCGAACACGAAAAAAGGTATGGAGAAAAGAACGAGCAATGCGACACTCACGCTTACAATAAAACCAAAAAATGTCTTCTTAGAAATTGTCATCATTAGTGTCCGTGTTCCGCTGGAGTACCAGGTGCATCAATGTGAGCATGTTCAGCTTGTGCACCAAACTGGAATGTCCACCCTGTTGAATAACCGACAAAAAGTACAACAGCGGCAAACATAGAGAGAATAATCATAAGATGTTTTCGTGCTGGCTTTCTTATATATGTGAACAACGCTATGGTCGTTGCAATTAATCCCAAGAAAAAGAGATTGCCGTACCTGAGGAATTCTTGTCCTTCAACCAGTTTATGTGTGTGCCGCAAAATAATTTCCCCAAACTGTGCACCCCCAACACTCACTACAAACTGCTCCCATGTGGTATGGATACCGGAGACAATAAACCAGTCGTGGCCAAACAGACCAAAAGTTAAAATAAAGGCGCCAATAAATATCAGCACCCATCCCATATAGCGCTCTATTACCTCCTGCTTGCCGGCAATTTTGCTGGTGGCATTAATACCAAGTATTCCCAAAATTGCAAGAAAGATAAGCGGCACCGCGCGCCCCACGCCGTGAATAAAACCCAAAAACCAGCCGTTGAAGAGATCTCCCACTGTCGCAATATAGCCAAGAAGGACATAAAAAGCGGGGTTGGGACAGCCAACTCCGGCATTGCCGAGAAAAAGCCCGAGAAGAAAAGTTTTGATGTAATCTCCTTGCTTCTGAATAAATGCGGGAAACTTTCCCGAATATGCTGGTAATCTGAATTTTAAAAGACGAATTTCAGAGAGACCAAAGATAAATGCGGCACCACCACCAACTATAAGAAGTACCTGTGTCGCTTTCGTAAGACCAATAATCTGTCCAAGAGCGGCAATAACCAGCCCATAAAAACTCAGTGTGAGAGCAAGTCCGAGCCCAAAGAAGACTGCCATGAGTAGCCCTTTTTTAGGATTCTTTCCTAATGTAAGTGGCACAATAACAAAAGCCATTGGTAGCGTACAGGGCAAAAAAATCATTGTAAGGCCAGCAATAAACGCGAGTGCAAGCCCTGCCCCCATTGACGGGTTGGTAGCAAACCAAAGAACACCAATCACAAAAATGACAAAGAGGACAAAGCCAATCATCGCAACGACTAATCGTGTCCTTTTGTCATTGCCACCCTGAGGAGCCCCTCCATGTTCTGATTCAGAAGATGGAGACTGTAAAGATTTTGTGGGTTGTGTTGATTGTTGGATTGGCTGATTGGATTGTTCGTCCATATTTAAAATAGTGGTTATTCTGAAAGTTCTTTTAATTTTTCCAATAACTGTTTCGTATTAACACCTCCTGTCGAAAATAATTCACCATTTATGACAATACCAGGAGATGTCATAATCATATGCTTTGATGCCAACTCCTGCCCCTCGGAAGTGGTGACATTAAGATTTTTATAATTTACATTCGGCCATTCTTTTTCAATAGAACTCCAAAACTTTTCAAAAGTTTTGCAGTGCTCACAACCGGGAGCCGAAAGCTCTGTTAATGTAACCGTTTTCATGTGCCTATAAGTATAGCAGGTTACACATATTGCTAAACTACATTATCCACGGAAAAGGTTTTCTCATTCCAAGCTTATTTTAAAATGGAAAACACCACCCGTGAAGGTGGTGCATTCCGTGGAGCATATCACCGGAGTGATACACTCCAGCATTCACTCCAAATGCAAAGCAATGAAATGAACACAATGTTAATAGTACTAACGGTTTAAGAGAAGTCAATAAAAATATACAATCCAACCTGTGGATAACTTAAAGAGATTAAAATATGGCGTAAAATAAGTATATTTTGCATTGATGTCATTTGGTGAAATACAATCGATCGCTCATTTTTAGCCTAATTTCTCTTTAATCTTTTTTACCACATCGCCGATTTTCCAATCGGTTTTGACAAGAGATTCATGACTTCCAAGTGCAAGTGCGCACGATACACTTTTCGTATGGTTCGTGCAAATCTAAATATATGATTCTTGTAGCACACGAATAAACACCGCTGTGGTTATCAGCTTATCTGTTTCTTTTTTCACCAACACTGTTGGGATAGATACTTTGTGAAAACTATAAAATCCCTCCCTAAGCTTATTTAGCCTTTGGAAGGATCCTGTACATTCCGGTATCGCATACTGTGCACTTGCCCTTGGCCGCCCTGCGACCATTCTTCATGGTGACCTCTTCGACATCTTTCATCTCGCGGCCTTCCTTGACTCGGCACTTAACACAATACCCTGTAATCTTTTCGTCTTTTTCCATACTAAAAACCCTATCATATTTGCTATATGCAAGCAAAACCATGCGTGGGATAAGTAAAAAGGTCGTATGTATAAAACATACGACCTTTTGGTGGGTCTGTTTGTGTATCAACAAGTTGCCACACAACGTTCTTGCTTGAACGATTGCATTTCGTCATCCTCAATACCAATATCTTCGAGAGAAAGTTCTCCCGATTCAAGCTCTTGATACATATAGCTAATGAAGTTGACAGCGACGTTGGTGTGAAAAGAATTTTCGCGAAGAATGTCCCGCCATCTAACGGCGGCTATTTTGCAACCGAGTACTCTCAACTTCCCGATTTCCTTATCATCTGTGTCGATATCTTCGAGAGTCAATTTTTTCAATTGTAATTCACGGAACAATAGGTTTAGGGCACTATCGTAAAGATGTGTACCGTCACGGAGTGTTTCAAGGCACTGTCGAGCTGTTGTTGTGTAATCATTCATATAAAGAGCCCTCTTTTAGGTAAATTGGTCAAGAATTTCTACTTTGATAATACCCTAAAATAGAAAAATGTCAATATGTTGTTCAACATAAAAACACCCTCTCCAAAAACGGTGAGGGTGTGGTTTTAGTCTATATTGGCTGTCATTCCAAAAGTTTTGTGACAATGTCGGAGAAGTTGGAGCATGGCTTATGAATCAAAGTTGCATTAAGTTCTTGGCACACGACCTCGAGAGTGATGTCGCCAACTTTATGGCTACTTTCATGACCGGTAAAAAGTGCGAAAGGTATTTGGGCTGTTCTTGTGTCTCCTCGCACTTTTATTAACAAATCAACTCCACTCATCCTTGGCATTTCAAAATCCGAGATAATAAGATCGAATATTTCTCCATCTTCAAGTAGCGCCCATGCATCAATTCCATCGTCGACCACTACACAATCTAAATTCATTCTATCGAGCCTTGCCGCCGTCAGTATACGCGAAACTCCACTGTCATCGGCATAAAGTATACGAGCCATTTTGCACCTCCAATTAGTTAATGTATCAAGTTTACTGTGTCAAATAGTACACTACAAATAGTGGATTGTCAATAGTGTGGTGTAATATGCAAGCAGGAATCGGTCACGAGTTACTAAGTCTTTTGTTTCGTTTCACTCACAAAAGCCTAAGTACTCTCGACCCCGACTCGGCGACAAGCACTCGCTCCGCTCGTCTTGTATACCGCCTCCGTCTTTCGATTCCTGTAGAGTTCTCACAACGACAAAAGAAAAAACTCGCATAAAGCGAGTAGTTTCTTTCGTTGTGGACCCGACAGGAATCGAACCTGCGACCTCCTGAGTGCAAAACAGGTGCTCTAGCCAACTGAGCTACGGGCCCAAACTTCAAAACAAAGATATTTTACCTTATTTCCTCGCCATAGCAAGACCGATAATGTGATCAAGAAATTCTGGAAAGCTACAACCCGCTGTTTCAAGCGCTTTGGGAACGGAAGCTATTTTTGTCAGCGCGGGTAATGTATTTGTTTCAAGAAAGTATATCCCTCGACGAGAAACAATGAAATCCGAACGTGAGTAGCCGTACAGTCCAAGTGTTGTGTGCACCAAACCTGCAATTCTCTCCAATTCTTTTTTTTCATCAAAGGTAAAATTTCCTGGACAATGCTCCTCATGGAGCCCATTATACTTTGCATTATAATCAAAAAAACCAGTTTCTTTCTGTGGAATAATTTCAACTGGTAGTAGTTTATACAACACTTCCCCCCTAAACTGTTCTACCACACCACACGTTGCCTCTTTTCCACCAATGTATTCTTCAACAAGTACTTGTTGCGCATATTCAAACGCAAATCGGACACCTTCTGCAATTTCGTCTGGAGTTTTTGCAAGTGTGACCCCAACTGATAATCCACCGATTACTGGTTTAATAACAGTTGGTTGTGGAAAATTTCTAAAAATATCAAACGCTCGCTCTTCAATGTTGTCGGGAGTTTCAATCACAAGGTGTTGCGGCATCTTGATATCAAGTTGGACTAGTGCCTGTTTGGTAAGTACTTTATTCATACCGGTAGCGGAAGGAAGTGCCTGTGAACCAGTATATGGCACAGAAAAAGTATCGAGAAGTGACTGAACCTTGCCGTCTTCTCCATAAGTACCATGGAGAGCATTAAACATCACATCAACAACACTAAAAACAGTCTCCGGTAATGTTTCCTTTCCGTGAAGATGCCATGTGCCGTCGAGTGTGATGAGTATATCGTACGGTGTATATTTTTCCCTATTCAGGTTGTGAAGCACATTGTCACCCGTCTGAAGTGAAATATTATACTGACTGCTCGGCCCACCGCGTAGAACTCCTACTCTTACTTTGTGCATACAATTAGTATAACAAATACTATTCACTTACATTAGTATTTCCGGCGGCGTTTTCTGTGAAAACCTATTGCAAATCGATGTGCTTCACTGTTCACAAGAAGAATCTCATTTTCATATTTCCGGCGGATAGTTTTTTCTCCCAAAATACTGCGTGGCCGGTGATGTTCATCCTTTACCACCGATACAACCGCAATATTCACCCCTACTTCTTTCAATATTTGAAGTGCAGCATTTTTTTGTGCAATACCTCCGTCAACAACCATAAGATTAGGCAGAGTCCATTCACTATGGGTTAGGCGCCGTGAAAGAATTTCCTTTAGTGCCGCAGTATCATTGATGCCATTTACATTTTTAATATTAAATTTGCGGTATTCTGATTTATTTACTTCTCCATCCTCCACCACCGTCATCACCCCCACCATGTTGGTGCCTCCCAAGTGCGCCACATCATACCCCTCAACCCTAAAACTACATAGGACCGACCTATGTACATAGGTCGGTCCTATGTAGTTGGACAGTAAATTTTTGATTAGGGCAATATCCTGTATATGATTAAGTGCAAAGAGTGTTTTTTTCACCACTTGAGCTTTTTCAAATTCTTTTTTGCGAGCATAATTTTTCATTTCCCGCTCAAGTTTTTTTATAAGTGTTTTTTTCTTCCCTTCAAAAAACAGTTTTATGTGTGTTATGGTGCGGGCATATTCAGATTTAGAAATGTCTCCAGAACACACGCCCGGACAAAGCCCAATCTGTTTGTTAAAACATGGTTTCCCAGAATGTGGTTTACACTTATCTCTAAATGGAAACATCCTCCGCACTATCTTCATTGCTTCTTTAAAAATCACTCCATGCGGAAATGGGCCAAATACGTATTTTGCACGCTTTGCAGTATCAGTCTGCGACATTTCCCTTCCACGCACCAAAATAACTTTCGGAAAATCCTCTTTGGTAATCACCACATAGTTAAAACTTTTATTGTCTTTGTCTCTGGTGTTATACGTCGGTTGATTCTTCTTGATAAGGTTGGCCTCTAGTATCAACGCTTCTAGTACCGAATCAGTCTTTTCATAAGTAATGTCGTTTGCTTCCAAAACCATCTTCGAAATAAGCGGACCACGAGTCTTTTCTATATCGCGACTGAAATAACTTTTTACCCTATCGCGAAGTGATGATGCTTTGCCAATATAAAGAATCTTCTTTTTCTGTTTTACCTTGCCAAGAAAAAAATACACCCCGGGTGCGCTGGGTAGTTTTTTCTTTGCAATATCTTTTTTAATCATTTTTTAAAACAAAAGAAGCCCGAAAGGACTTCTATATGCGCTCTTTAAGAAGCAGATGAATCAATCTTGTGGTGTTGTATCCCTATTGTTTTTAACTAGCTTCTCAAGTTCTTTAACAGGAATGTCGTATCTATCTGAGTAACGTTGTATCTCGTATTCAAGTTCTTCTCCTTCTCGTACAGAACAACTCCTAGTAAACTGTTCCGCTTCCACCTTAGTTAGTGAATTCATAGCTTATCCTCACTGTAATTGATGACACCTTCTAAAATAGAATTTTGCAAAAAAAAGATTATCTTATTCGAAAACACAAACGTAACAATAAAAAATACTAAGAAAAACAATGAAATCTTAATAATGCGGCTTCTAAGCTCATCAAGATGTGATAATAAAGGAAGTTTCATCAAAGAAGTTAACCTTTTGGTTTTTTTGGCTCTTTGCCTCCAATGGAGTTTTTAAATTCACTTATTGATTTACCAATAACCGCAGATGCATTAATTCAGATTACAAACACCACACCTATAACTGC
>JADFSL010000027.1 GCA_022560785.1 Patescibacteria group bacterium | reverse complement strand
GGAAATGTTGAAAGTGTTATTTATAAAGTAATCAACATATTTGAAGTTAAATGTTTTGCAAATATTTTTTTTAAAAGCTGTATAATTATCTAGTTTTTTTAAAGAAGGTTGTTTGCTTACATCATATGCTAATCTCTCAGTGTCACACACTATTAGTAGATAATTAGAATTAAGAAGATTGGAATTACCTAAACACTCACGTTTTGCTTCAAGGATATCGGATTTGCTACCTTTTGCTTTAATACCTCAAAACCTTCCTTTTCTGATATATGCCTATAGCTATCTGCTACAATAACCGAAAGATTATAAAGCGCATATTCCTCAGGAGAGAAGTCCTTTTGGTCCTCAAGAGTATCTTCACATTTTGGAAAAAGTGATAGTAATATTTCTTTAAATTTTTCTCTGCTTAGATTAGCAACCTTTTTGTCATTTATATTAAGAAAACCGATTGCGGTAACAAGCGCTAATCTCTTGTTCCCATTTGAGAAAAAATGTCCTTTGTTGATTTGAACAAAAAGACACACCGCTTTATCAATAAGAGAAGGGTAAAAATCCATATGCACACGCTCAAAAACACCAAGAAGATTCTTGATTCCTTCTTGTTCATTAAGATAATTGGGAACATCTTCTCGATCAGAGTAGTGCTTGACGATTAAATTGAAAATAAGTTCAAGATCGTCCTCGTCAAAATAAAGCATCGGAATTAAGTATCAGAAAGGCGTGAAATGGCACGACCATAACGCTCTCCTACATGCTGAATAGCTTTTTCTTTTTTCCTCTTTATTTGGGTTGTTGATATGTGGTTGCTTTTGATATCATCTTTAGCTTGATGACCCCATAAGAACATTTTTTTAATCATATTTTTCATTACCAATATTATACCTATATATTGAATAATTTCAAAATTCAACTTTTATAAGTTATTTTTACTAATTCTTATTTTAATTTAGAGAAGCCCATCAAAGGAACTCAGATATGTATCCAAAAAAGCGGGGACAACAAACACAGCTGCAATAAGTGGCAGCACAAAAAGAATAACTGTTATCCAAATAATCGCAAGAAAATATCTGCGTAATTTATTGACTGTCTGAAGAAGATCATCAATTTTTTTGCCTTGCTCCTCTATTTTCTGTAAAATCTGCTCTTCCATATATATATTTTACCATACCTCTAGAGTTAATTCAGAAATTTATTTTGAATACAGTGCGAACATTGCTTCTATACCAGCCAAATTCTTTTCCCACTCAATCACACTGTGAGTTTCCAGTTCCACACTAATAGCAGGAATTCCTCGTGTCGCAAGCCAGTCAGCCGCATCTCCAGTAACCTCATAGTACGGAAAGTCATCAAAGCGAGTATAGCCGGATGCACCGCTGTATGTTGCCAAAAGCTCAACAGTACCTTGTAGAGGACCGTCTTCGCAGAAAGATGTGTATACCCCATTGCTTGCGCTATGGAAAAAAACGACTGCCTTTGGTTTCTCTGATATGAAAAAGTTGCGGAGTGCGATTGCTTCTGGTTCTGAGAATACTGTAGTCCCCGCATCTACAGTCTCTGTGCGCCAAACGGCTTTTGTCTGCCATTTACAATCAAAGTTACGATTGATATCTACACCATTGGCATTAAAACGACCAGCAACCACCAAATCGTTTATAGATACCTCATCGGCAAAATCAAATTGTGGCGCATCTGTAGCATCAAATCGCTCTCCCGTGCCTACCACAATAGCGAGACCATCTGGATTTGCAACTGGAATTACTACCACGGAGATGTTGTTGGGAATATTCTCAGGATTATCAACAAGGTAATCAATGAGCTTATAGCTTAGTAATGCTGTATTCCATTCATATCCTCCATGGATAGCCCCAACATAGACAAGAGTGTGCTCTCCCGTACCAAACCGATACGCTTGAATTTCTCTGCCATCAACAGAAGTTCCAATGACTTCGTACGATTTTGTATCAGTCAATTTTGCTATTTCTGGTTTTGTATAAGTTGTCGTTAGAAAGTAAGCAACACCACCGAGTACAAAAAGTACCAATATTGTAATTAAGGTTTTTTTCATATCTTTAGTATACCAAACACTCCACAACCAACGCATAGGACTTTCCTATGTACATAGGAAAGTCCTATGCAATATCAAATATTTTTTACTCAATCAACTCTTTGAGGATGGGATATATGCGGTCGGCAATTATTTTGTTGCCTTTGTCGTTGGGGTGAATAGAGTCAAACATAAATTCGGGATTGCCAATGATGTCATCAATGACATTTGGAATATATGCCGTTTTGTACTCTCGGGCAAGATTTTCAAAATCTTTTTTGTAGCCGTCTTTGAGAATCCCGCCACGAACTCCCAAAAGAATGACGATAGCTCCCCTCTCTTGTATTGCCTCTATTATCATTCCAAGATTGGTAAACACTTTTTCTTTTGATGTTCTCAATATATAGTCATTGCCTCCCAATAGAACAAGTACCACTTTTGGATTTCTTTCAAGAACCGTGTCAATCCTCCCAAGTGCGCGCTCTGTCGTATCCCCGCTTCTGCCAAAGTTTTCTATGGGCTCTCCAATCTGCGCAGACAACACCGAGACAAAATCATTACCTTCCTGTGCCCCAATACCTTTAACAAGACTGTCGCCAAATGCAATAATAGTTTCTCCCTGCGAAGGATAGTTTCGTATTTCAAAATCCCTCTGATTTACCCACAGAAATACAGCGCCAACAATTATGGCAATGCCTGCAATAACAATAATGGTGCTGTATTTCATAAGTAGTTATTCATACCGCAATGCCTCTATGGGGCTTTTTTTAGATGCTTTTCGTGCCGGATAGATCCCGAACACAAGACCGACAAAAGTGGATACGACTATCCCCATAATTGCAGCAGAAAACGGAAACGAAAATTCCCACTGCAGTCCCATAAAATTGCTAATAGCGAGAGCGGTTAAAAATGAAAGCAGAGAACCTAGTGCAACACCTATTATCCCTCCAATACCGGTCAGAATCACCGCTTCCATTAAAAACTGAGTGAGTATATCTTTATTAGTCGCACCGAGTGATTTACGCAATCCAATCTCACGCGTTCTTTCTGTCACCGACACCAACATGATGTTCATAACCCCCACACCAGCAACTACAAGAGCAATAGCCACCACGGAAGAAAGAAAGATAGTCAGTGCGCCAATAATGGACCTTATTTGATCCACAGCCGCTTTAGATGTAACAAGAAAAAAATCGTCTTTATCAGGATTAGAGATGTTGTGAGATTCGCGAAGTGTTTCCTCTATATCAAGGACTGATTGCGCAACATTGTCCGGATTGTTTATTTCAACAATGATTTCATGAAAGTGGCTTATGCCCAACAAATATGATTGCGCAGTTGTATAAGGGACAATCACGAGTTCATCAAAATTTACGAGAGCTGATTGCCCTTTTTGAGCAAATACACCAACAACTCGAAATTTTTTATTCCTTATTTTTATAAATTTACCAACTGCATCAGAATCTCCAAACAACTCCTCTTTTACCTTCGAACCAATGACGGCAACACTTGCTTTTTCTTTTATATCATCTTGGCTAAATAATATACCTTTTTCAGGATACACATTGAATGCTTCCGAAAAAAATTCTGAATCTCCCCCAAAAATGGTTGGTCTATACGTTTCCCCTTTATACGAAACGCTGCCGGGGACAATTATTGCAGGCATAATGTTTACCAAATGAGGAACATTGCTTTTTTTCTTAAGTAATTCAACATCCCGTTTGGTCAGAGAATCAGAAAACAGTGTTGCCCCTATGTCGCTCGGTCCAGTTGGCTCCTGTCCTGGTCGTATAACAATAGTTTCTGCACCAAATCCACTTATCTCGTTTAAAATTAAATTCTCCGCACCTTTTCCAATAGACATCATTAAAATAATGGAGGCGATACCGATAACAATACCGAGTATCGTAAGAAGTGAACGGATTTTATTCGTCTGAAGACCGATAACTGCTGATTTTAATGCGTATTTTATATTCATCCCGATAGTAATAGGGCACGGACTAGTTCAATCCTTGCCTAAATATTAAACTTCTGTTTATAATCAATTTTCTTAACATAATGTGTTTCAGTGTCCGTGATTACTATCGGGATTCATCCCATTATTTTGTGAAGTCTTTCACTCTGTTTCGGTTATTTACTATAGTGTCACTATCGACCCTTCCATCACGAATGTGAATAATTCGTTCTGCATGTTCGGCGGTGTAAGTCTCATGTGTAATAAGTATTATCGTGTGTCCCCTATCGTTTAATTTTTGGAGAGTCTCCATCACCATTTCCCCTGATTTTGAATCAAGGTTCCCGGTCGGCTCATCTGCAAAAATAATCTGCGGATTGTTTACCAATGCTCGTGCCATTGCAGCTCTTTGTTTTTCACCTCCTGAGAGGCGGGATGAATCATGGTGCATCCTGTGTGACATTCCTACCGATTCGATAGCCTCAAATGCCTTTTTGTCCCACTCAGATTCTTTTACGTCAGAATAGATCAATGGTAGTTTCACATTATCAAGTACGCTTGTTCTCGGAAGGAGATTAAACATCTGGAACACAAATCCCATTTTCTTGTTTCGTACATGCGCTATCTCATCCTCTGAATAGTCTTTCATGGATTTTCCGTCAAAAAGATAGGTGCCATCGGTCTCTTTATCCAAAAACCCAAGGATATGAAGTAGTGTTGATTTGCCGGAGCCTGACGGACCCATAATGGCAACAAACATTCCCTCCTCAATCGAAAAAGAAATCCCGCGAAGGGCACGGGTTCCATCGGGATACGTTTTTTCTATATCACGAGCATCAATAATCTTCATACGTTTTGATGTACCACTATTCTCTTATAAGGACTATTATCTCGTCACCTTCCTTTATACCGGATACAATTTCCGTGGTACCTTCAGAGCTGCGGATCCCTGTCTCTACGACAATGCTTCTCATTATTCCATTTTCTAGAACGCGCACTATCTTGTTTTTGTTTTGTGAAATAATAGCACGGGTCGGCACTACAATAACTGCTTCTTTTGAAGCAGTGATAATATCAATATTTGCTGTCATACCCGACTTTATCCGTTCATCCTTTTCTTCAAATTGCAGTGTTGCTTTATAGGTTGCAACGCCTTCGATGATTGTCTCTGCAGGATTTATTGAGACAACGATTGCATTAAAAATATCGTCATCACTGTATGCATCCAAAGTCACAAAAGCGGTGTTACCAACGACAACTTCTGCTATGTCCGCCTCGGGAATATTCGTTTCTATTTCAAATTGAGATGTTGAGATAAGTGAAACGATATTTGAATTTGCAGCTACAATTTCCCCCACCTTTGCCTCTTGCTCGGTTACAATGCCGCTTATGGGAGCGTGTATGGTGGTTTTTGCGACTTGTGCTCTGTGGTTATCTACACTGGCATCTGCTTCTTCCACTTTAGCTTCTTGTGCCGCTATTTTCTCGGGCGTTGCACCAGACTCCAATAGAATGAGTTCTTGTTTAGCGAGGGAAAGCGCAGATTCTGCCGTAGTCAATTTTTCTTCAGCAGTTGATAGATTTGAAATGGCAATATTAATATTCGTCCGCGCTATTGACACATCACTCTTGTACCCGTCAATGGTAGTCTGCGTGAGAGTTGAACTTGGCAACACTGTGTTGACTGCGAGAGACACATCATCTAAGAATCCTTTTATGCTGTTCAAATTGGTTTTTGTTTCTGTCGTATATAAATCTAAAACGCTGACGGTAGAAAGGTTTAACAAAGATGACTGCCATAGTGACAAAATGCTTTTTATATTTACTCTCTCCTGTTCAATATCATTTTTTAGTTGGCTACTAGATATTGTAAAATCCATTTGTGGACTTGTTCCGTTTGGGTTACTGATAAACTGGTCTACTTTATTGCGGATTGCGTCATCTGATTTAGTAAATGCGTCCTGAATGTTGTCAACGAGATTTTGTTTTGCTTCCTGAATCGAAACCTCTGCATTTGCAACTTTGACCTTTTGTACATTTATTTCTTCTTCACTGGATCCCTTTACTAAATCACTGAGTGTTGCTTTCTGAATCTTGAGATTTGCCTCTGCCTGATTCATCAAAGCCACAACATCGCCATTTTCAAGGCGAACAAGTGCTTGATTTTTTGAAACCCTGTCTCCAACATCAACCCCAACCCAGGCTACTCTTCCTATTTTCTCAAATGCGAGGTCTACATGTTGAGCCGCTACCACGCGACCAATAATACTAACCTCTTGTATAAGGTCTTTTCGCTCTGCTATTGCAGTATCATATTGAGGGCCATCATCTTTGACTGCCACAAACACCAATCCTCCTATTGCAACGATGAGCAGGGCAGAAATAAAAAAGGCCGGGCGCGTAAGATAGCTAAACATACTACGTGATTATATCACTGGTCGTATGCTTTATAAAGAATTTGCGAGCACTTTTTTATTACTAAAATACAATCAGAATTTCAGACTCATCGGCACATTCCAATAAAGAGATTATATTATTTAAAATGTTAGTGTAAGTTTTATAGTATCTCCATCTAAAATATTTTCTTTTTTGTTTCCGCCCAGTGCTACCGGACAAGGACTCAAATCTATTTTCCGCAACGGCTCAACGCGTTGAGCCGTTGAATTTTTGATGAGGATGTTTCCATTTAGTGCTACCGGACAGATGAAAGCATGTCTTTCATCGAAACCTCGTTATCCTCCACAGAGCTGCCGGGCTAGGAATCTCGATCCTTACAGGATCAGTACAGGTTGTCGATATTTTGTTTCATTCTTCACAAAATATCAGGCAACCTTTTCAAGTCCCTTCC
>JADFSL010000026.1 GCA_022560785.1 Patescibacteria group bacterium | reverse complement strand
TGAGGGTGCGCTCAAACAAAACAATATAGCCCATGCGTATCTTTTTTCTGGTTCACGCGGGACAGGGAAAACAAGTGTAGCGCGGATTCTCGCAAGAAAAGTTGGATGTACAGACAAAGATTTATACGAAATAGATGCGGCATCTAACCGTGGAATAGATGATATACGCGAATTGCGCGAAGCGGTACACACTCTACCGTTTGAATCTCCATACAAAGTCTACATAGTGGATGAGGTACACATGCTCACGACTCCTGCATTCAATGCATTACTCAAGACACTAGAAGAACCACCACGACATGTGTTGTTTGTGCTTGCCACCACCGAGCTCCATAAATTGCCCGAAACAATTGTTTCAAGATGTCAAAGTTTTGTATTCAAAAAACCGAGTATGCCAGTACTCAAAGAAATGGTAAAAAAAATTGCAAAAAAAGAAGGATACAAATTGGAACAATCATCAGCCGATTTAATATCCTTACTTTCTGAAGGTTCATTTCGTGATGCTCAAGGAATTTTGCAAAAAATCATTGCTTCATCAAAAGATAAGAATATAAGTTTAAAAGAAGTTGAGAGGGTAACAGGAGCCCCGGGAAGCACCCTCGTAAATAGTATAATTTCCGCTGTTGAGGAGAAAGACCTTGGAAAAGGACTTAAAGCAGTGCACGAGGCGTCTGAAAATAATATAGATATGAAGGTTTTTATTAAAATGATACTTCAGAAAGTTCGAGCAGTGCTTTTATTGCGCTATGCACCCGAGATGAAAAAAGACATTGAAGAACAATTTTCTAGTGAAGATTTTGCTTTTATAGAGGAATTTAGTAAAGATAAAAAGTCATCAATAAACTCCAATGTATTACGAGAACTTCTTGACGCTTATGATTTGGTGGGGATGTCCTATATTTCACAGCTACCACTTGAACTTCTTCTCGTAAAACTTCTTAAAGAATAGCAAGACTGAGACTCGTTGAATTATAGCTGTGTATAGCCACCAGTCGTTGCTCTCTACAATATTGTATAATAAACGTATCACACTGTTTTTTTATGACAGCAGCGTTTTTAGGCTTTAAACATTTATATTTGAATCTGGCGCGATGGACAGCTCCTGCTCTTTTGGTCGTGGTGATTTTTCTCTTTCTTCTGCCCCAATCAGTATCTGCTGGGGCTGTCTCTATTACACTGCCAAATGGTGGCGAGTGTTTAACTGTTGGTGTTTCATATGATGTCACTGCAAGTTTTGACACCAACCATAGTGCAATCTATTACAAGAATGATGGAACACAACCAATACATTTAGATTCTTCACTTATCAAACATCCGCTAAGAAAACTGTTTTATAAATGGACACCGGGAAGCGGTGATATTTCGGAAACCGGTCGTATTTGGATTGAAGGCCATCTTACCAACCATGCTTCAACCGGTGATTGGGATGTTTCTGATGCCGACTTTGCGGTTCGCGGTAACTGTGGAGGAGATGGTGGAGGAGATGGTGGAGGAATCAGTGGAGGTGGTGGTCCTGCAGCATATCATCCTGAAGTTGCCATAACAGCTCCACTAAGAGGGGATGTATTTGGGACCATTGTTCCTATAACATACGAGGCGACAGATAAAAATGATGAGTTTGAGCGTGCATGGCTTGGTTTAAGCAACTCCTCGGTTTCTATATATTATATTGTCGGTTCCGATATCAGGCGGCGAAACTTTATTGTGGGCGGACTTACCGCGACCGGAACATATAACTGGAATGCAGAAGGATTGCCAGAGGGAGATGACTACAGAGTTATCGTGCGTGCAGTTGATAATGTGGGAGAGAAGGGAGAGGCAGTATCTCCTGCGTTCTCAATTGATTATGCGGTTCCTTCCATTGATGTGTACGCAACCGGTGCTGTTATTAGATGGCAGACCGACAATTCAGCCTATTCATTTGTTGAGCATGGGACGACAAGTAAAGAATATACATCAACGACTCTATCGTCGTATCCCAATCTTGCAATCGAGCAGTATGCATTACTACAAAACCTCACAGCAAGTACCACATACTATTTTCGCACGGTCATAGGAGCAACACTTGATGAAAAGATTCGTTCTCTTGAGTACTCGTTTACCACCCTTGTACCCGAGAATACAACGCGTCCAATACCACCTAATGGTGTTTTTGGTGCGGGTGGAGAAACAACAGCACTTCTGTCATGGCGGCTACCCACTGACGTGAACTATTTAGAAACTGTAATCGTACGAAGGATAGACCGATTTGCGAAACATGTAAAAGATGGAAATGAAATAAATATTTCCACAAGCACACTTCCATATTATCGAGATAGCGCACTAAAATTGGATACGAAGTACTACTACTCAGTTTTTCACATCAACACAAACAGAGATATCTCACTTCCAGTGGCGATATCGATTACTACCAAAAGAGGAGTAGAAGAATTACCACTTCCCATGGGGGGGGGAAATACCTCAACACTTTCCCGTATTCACTCCCCGTCTGTTGTGGCAGGAGAGAGTAGTGTTATGATTCGGTGGACTAATCCCGATAACCAAAACTTCGTTGGTGTGCATATAGTTCGCAACGATGAGTCACTCCCAGGCAATCCATTTGATGGAGATACCGTATTTCGGGGGCGGACAGAAAGTACGATAGACAGCGGTCTCATTTCAGACACTGCTTATTTCTACGGACTGTTTGCATTCGACTGGGAAAATCTGTTTTCTCCTGCCGCATTTATTTCTGCAAAAACGACCATTCCATTCGTACCTCTAGTGATAGGGGTGGCAACTACTACCGCAACAACAACACCAAGCATATTAGTATCAGCCACAAATTCACCCTCCCAAATTTTCGAAGAAAACTTGGGAGGGCAAGCAACAGAAGGCATGGATTCTGAAGAATTGGCAATCAGTACCAATATTAAAGCAATAACCATACAGAACCTCATTGACGGCGTTAATACAGAAATACAAAAACTTATGGATAAAATAGAAAAGATGTCACTTCAGACAAAACTTAATGTTAAAGGAGAAGTGCATACGATACGCATTGATACTGATGGTTTTAGTCCACAAAACATTACCATAGCATCAGGCGACACTATTTTATGGATTAACGATGGTTTAGAGTTTGCATGGCCAGCGTCTGATTTACATCCTACACACAGTCTTCACCCAACGACAGGAGGGTGTTCTCACAGTGGATTTGATGTATGCCGAGGAATGAAAATCGGAGAAGAGTTTTCTTTTACTTTTAACGAACCTGGGGCATTTGGTTATCACGACCACACATTTCCAGCCTTTGAGGGAAAAATTATTGTCACCGAGTAGGATATACTATAGTTAAAATTCTATGAATCAAACATTTATCTTTATCATATCAGTAATTGTTATCGTAGGAGCTGGGGTTTCGATTACTCTGTTCCATACACCTTCTGATATACCCGATAGAACCAACAATACTTTTACTGAGACCGCAGTTCCTGTAGAAGAAACGAAACCGCCTGAAGAGAAAAAAGTAGTAGAGCCAAAACCAACCCCAACGCCAAAACCAACCCCCACGCCCAAACCCACAATTCCAATTTTACAAAGCCCAAAAGAGTATATTATTGAAATTCACAGCTTCACCGACTGGCGACCGTCAAATATCACAATTTTTGTGGGAGATACCATAACCTTTGTCAACCTTGACGACGAATTGCACTGGCCAGGTGCTGATCCGCATCCGACGCACAGCTCACTTCCATTATTTGATGCACTCGGCGGCATTTCAAAAGGACAAAGTTATTCACATACCTTTACGATGTATGGGATATATGGACACCATGACCATCTACCTGATGATCCACCTACACTTGGGTTTATTACAGTTCTACCGCGAGAATAATATTCTAGTTGCATGAATCCCGTTAGAGACAACAAAAGCTGGCATACTTACATACTTTTAAATAAGAAAGATGGTAAGTGGTATACTGGAAGTACGGATGACTTACGGAAACGCTTTAAAATACATAATGACGACAGAACAACATCAACCAAAAACAGAGGACAATTTCAAATCATGTATTATGAAATGTGTCTTGGAGAAAGAGATGCAAGGTCGAGAGAATTATATCTTAAATCTGGCATGGGTAAGCGCTATGTAAAAAGTAGATTAAAGCGTTTCCTATCTCTAACGGGATGAAATTTCCACATCTAAGTATCTTCTTACAGTTCATACTGCTCGGTACCATTGTGTTTATTGCGCTTGGTGTGTTTCTCTCTACCCTTATTGCGCCGGCACTCAAGACATTCATTCTGGATCAGCGTGAGCTTGACTCCGTTGTCTTTGCCAATCGTCTCGCGGCGGACATTTTGAGTCCGGAGGATTTTGCACGACCAGCCATTGATGAGGAACACATCGCCCGGTTTGAACGATTTACTACTCTTCTACAGGTTCCAGGCTTATTTAGAATCAAAATTTGGAATCCTGACGGAACAATTATATATTCAAATGAACAGCGACTCATTGGAGTAAAGTTTCAACTTTCTGAAGGAGTTATAAAAGCACTTTCGCTTGAAGCCTCGGCCAAGATAGAAATATTTAATACAAACGATCCTCATCATAAATATGAATTGCAGTTTGTTGAGGGACTGGAGGTCTATGCACCAATTACCTTTGGTAATTCTGCGGAAGTGATTGGTGTCATTGAAACCTATTCACGAACCGGCTTTATAAATCAACAGATTAACAAACTGAAGACGCTCTTTACCCAAAGGGTGGCACTTTCCCTTGTTATTATGTTTGCAGTTCTATCATTTATAGTTTGGCGTGCCTCGCGCACGGTGGATTTGCAGGGACGAGAACTTTCAAAATATGCAAGCGGACTGGAGAAAATGGTAGACACTCGTACAAGAGAATTGAAGGAAACAACGCAGCGTGAAATTGATAAGGCAAACGAATTGGTGAAATTGAAAGACCAATTTGTCTTTGTTGCGGCACATGAGCTACGCACACCGGCGAATGCCATCAAGTGGGGATTGAGTGCGATAGAATCAAAACATCCTGAAATTGTTAAGGAGGAAAAGGAATCGTTTGATATCCTGCGCAATAGCAATGAGCGTTTATTATTTTTAGTGCAAGATATTTTAAATGTTGCGCGGATTGAGGGTAAAACGCTTCAACTTAAACTTGCAAACATATCTGCTGTGAGTGCGATTACTGACGCAGAAGCAGAGGTGAAAAGTATGGCAGCAGAGCGCAGTGTTGCCATAGAAAACACGGTGAAGCAGGACACTCCGGCTATAGTCGGAGATGAGATGCGTTTGAAAGAGGTACTTGTAAATCTCCTTACGAATGCCGTAAAGTATGGTAAAGCGGGAGGTGTTGTTACCATTTCCTCTGAAGTGAAAGACGATTCTGTTATATTTCATGTCGCAAACGAAGGTATGGGTATCAGTCCGCAACACCAAAAGCACATTTTTGAAAAATTCTGGCGTGCAAAAACATCACAAGATATTGAAGGCACTGGTCTTGGGCTATTCATTGTAAAGCAGTTGGTAGAGCTCATGTCAGGGGAAATTTGGTTTAAATCAAAACCTGGGGAGGGCACAATATTTTCTTTCTCACTCAAAACAGCCGGTTCTCCTGCAGGGAAGAAAGTTCTGGAAGTGTCATTACAAGATAAGGAAAGTAAAGCAAGTGAGACAAGAAAGACATAATTTGTTTATACTTCTATAATAAAGCTATATATGAGACATCAACTTTTAATCTTTCACTTTACTCTTGCACTATTGTTTGTGCCATTTATTTCTACTGCATCGGCTCATGTACCGTTTGGAGTGTATGCCGGAACGCACGCTGTGACGTTTGTTCCCGATCCCGGTTCACAGTTGTTGGGCGAGACGGTTAATATGTCATTTTTTTTGCGTGACTTGCGTGGCAACTTTCCAACTGAAACATATGTCATTGAAGTGGTGATACAAAAAATATTATCTAATGACAGAGAACAACATATACAGACTCTTATACCAAGAACAAAATCACCCGGAATCTATACAACAAAATATTATTTTGAAGAAGCTGGAAAGTATAGAATAGAGTTTCTATTTAACAAATTAGGTGAGCCGGATATCGTACGGGACGCTATTTTTGATTTGGAGGTGCGGGATGTTGGTTCACTTGGCTTTTCGTACCCAATGATGTTTTTGATCTCACTCTTTGTTTCTGTGGCTGCGTTCTGGAGCGGTATGTTGTTTCATCGTCATAGGGATGAACATATGCCACATAATGAGTAATTGGGATTGATTGTGGCGCCACAAAGTGCCGTATGATACAATTGAGCCGTTATGGATCCCGTTAGTAATCACGGACACAGAAACATAATATGTTAAAAAAATTGATTATCGGCAGAAGTTTAATATTTAGGCAAGGATTGAATCAGTCCGTGTCCTATTACTAACGGGATGGATACACAATCCGAACAAGAGTCAACAGGGGGAGCCGAAACAAAGAAGATTCTTATCGTTGAAGATGATAAGAGCTTGCGAACTCTGTTAACTGATATTCTAAAGAAAGAGAATTTTGAAGTATTCAACGCAGAGGACGGTGTTCAGGGGATTGAAATTGCAAAAGAGAGAAATCCCGATCTCATTCTTCTTGACCTTGAAATGCCTGGTATCGGAGGCCTCACTGTTCTAAAAAAATTGCGCAGCGATGACAGGACAAAAGATATTTCTATAATTGTACTTACCAATAGTGCAGATGTCGAAAATATCAGCGAAGCAATGAGTGGAGAAGTATTAACATATTTAGTTAAAACTGACTGGGAATTGCCAGATGTGGTTGATAAGGTAAAAGAAACACTAAAGATGAAGTAATCTTTCTATTATTTTTTTGTATTGTAGTCATGGATATAAAAAAGATTCTTATAATTGAGGACGACACAAACTTGCAATCTCAACTTGCGGGGGTGTTTAAAGATGATGGGTTTCAGGTAACACTTGCCGGCGATGGTGGGAAAGGGCTTATGTTGGCGCTTGTTGAACATCCTGATATGATTTTACTTGATATTATACTGCCAAAGATGGATGGTATTACTATGCTCAAAAAACTTCGAAAGGATGAATGGGGGAAAAATGTTCCAGTAATCATTCTCTCAAACTTGGATACTGTGGAAGATTTGAGCAAAGCCATGGAGGGTGGCGCATTTAAATATCTTGTTAAGACAGACTGGGAGCTAAAGGACATTGTCATAAAAGTCAAAGAGGCACTCAAGTAGTAGCCAAAAAAATGGAAAAATAAAATAAAAAGCGCTTGGGCGATTGTCTCGGGCGCTTTTTTATTGCTAAAATTATTGAAAAAAGAGAAATTTCTTGACGAAAATAACGCTTTGGGGTGTGGTAAAAAGGTCATTGACACACTATATGTCGGGATTATACTCAGAGATAGTAAGAACCTCTTATTATTAGAGAAGGTGAAGGAGT
>JADFSL010000025.1 GCA_022560785.1 Patescibacteria group bacterium | reverse complement strand
CACTAACCGAGCCTCCGGTAACCCGCTGCAGTAGTGCTTTCACCAGTACATTGTATAGCAATAACCGAACGAGGGCAATTCTTAAAATCGGCAACTAAACCCACGAGATTTTTCTGGACTTTTCCAGAAAAAAGTAGTAAAATGAAAAAATCAATAAGAATTTAAAAATCAGTTTTTTTTATTGCTGAAAATGGTTTTAGAGATTTTTTTGCCCTTTTGTTGATAATTTTTCCTAATTCAGATGCAGGTAATCCACTTATGGACAATGCCGCCACAACTGCACTCGGCCCAGGGACAGCTATTATTTCAACCTCTGGCATTTTACTCCTAATGTACGAAACGAGTATGGAGCCGGGATCTGAAATTCCTGGAGTGCCAGCGTCAGTTACAAGTGCGAGGTTTTTTTCTTCCTCAAGTAAAGCAGTAATTTTGTTTGTTTTTGAAAGTTTGCTATGAGCGTGGAACGAAAGCGTTGGTGTATTGATGGAATATCTGGAGAGAAGTTTTTTCGTCACCCTCGTATCTTCACATAAAATCACATCAACTTCACTTAAAATGCGTATTGCCCGTGCGCTGATATCTTCAAGATTACCTATTGGTGTTGCGACGATGTAAAGTTTTGTCATATTTTTATTACTTATTTTTACCATCGAATTTTTCTCTTTTACATTTTTCTCTTTTGCACTATTTTTTTACTTTCTACACACATTCACCCAAACCCTCTTATTCTAGTGTTCTCAAGAACTTAAGAATATCTACTCCTCTTTTTGTAATCTTGTGTCGAACACTTGAGCCATCAGGGCGCTTGAGTACAATAGCAGAAATAGCAAGACGTCTGATGTGCTCGGAAATAGTTTTGAAATTTACGTCAAGCTCATTGGCAATCTCATCTACTGATAACTCCGGCTTTTTGTGCAAAAGTTCCATGATTTGAATTCGTCGATGATTAGAAAACCCTCTGGCAATTCTTTCAAGTTCCCTGTATGTTTTTTTCTCTTTTGCCATATTAGCTAGGTTACCATTTTATTCTAGTATTCTCAAGAACATTAGAATGAATATCTGACTTGATTCAACTGATTCAACTTGATTGATATATTTCGCGGTGTACAATAAATATTGGAGAGGTACTTTTATGCTTTATTGTTGTAAACCACATAGGAGAGCAGTAATGGGTCCGACAGAGAAAGGTACTGATAACGATGGAGGTGGTGACTCCCAAATACAGCTAAGACCAGTGCTTTGTGATTTTGGTTATGATGACGAAAGCACTAACTTTATTGGAGACCATGCAGGCGTGGATCAATCCGAATGCATAGATGATGATGAATAAAAAAAACAAATGTTCATCTTATAAGTTTCCAGTAGGCCGACGTATATACGTCGGCTTTTTTATGTGCCGGAGAGAGGACTTGAACCTCCAAGCCTTGCGGCATACGGCTCTGAACCGTACGTGTTTACCAATTTCACCACTCCGGCAGCATTATGCGCATATCAAGACTTTTGTCCTCCTAAGTTTTGTTTTACAAAATTTTGGAGGGCAAGAATGAGACCTCGTCATTATCAGGAAAAAGAGTCTGTTGGGAAAAAGAGTCCGCTGGACTCTTTCTCTGCTCTATCCTTTCCAAAATTAATGCCAGTCAAAGTGCGCATGCCAGGACTCGAACCTGGGACCTCATCATTATCAGTGATGCGCTCTAACCAACTGAGCTACACGCGCGCTTTGACAATCATTAATATTAATTTTTGAAAGAACCTCCTCTGAGTCCAGACGATTTTGTCTGGATTCCGACAAAATCGTCTGGATTACACACGCATGCTTACCCTCCTTGGTTTTGCGAAGCAAAAGTATGGCTGGGTAGAAAAATACTAACAGAAACGACAGCGTGGAACAACTTGCAAATGAAAAGACCGGCCTCGCACAATGCGGGCCGGTCAATAATGCTAAGTAATGAGATCAATTTAAGATTGGTGGGGAAATATAAACTATGGTGTACCTTTTTCCTTTCGCCCATGCACAATCATGTTCTATGAGAGAACCATCGTCCCTTAGTTCAGTGACTTTAATGCACTCCCCTGTTATTGGGAAATAATACCCCACCGGCAACTTGAAGTATTGAATTATCGGTATATATAACAACAATGCGAAGAGTATACAACCAATTAAACAATACAAACTATTCTTAGTGAAGATTTTCACCTGAAAATTTCTACCATAGAATAACATATTCATCTCCAAAGCAGTTATGAACTGTTCGCAGTGTACACTATATATACTATTTGTCAATACCATACTAAAAACCTCCCGAGAGAGTACGCTCTCTCGGGAGGTTTTTAGCTGTCCTTTCTTTTGTTCCGTTCTGTGGTCTCAAGTAAGGTTCCGAGACCAACACCATGTTTTCTGAACTCGATCGAGATTCAGAAAATCGACACAGTAAGTCACAATACCCCGAAAGGTATGCAACGAATTCCGTTGGAAATATTCCACGACCAGCTTCCGCTAGCCGTGCCTTGTTACGACTTAGTCCCTGTCACCGAACTTACCGTAGGCCGCAATAAATGCGGACGTCGGGCACTCCCGGCTTCCTTGACTTGACGGGCGGTGAGTACAAGGCTCGAGAACGTATTCACCGCGGTATAGCTGACCTGCGATTACTAGCGATTCCGACTTCATGAGGTCGAGTTGCAGACCTCAATCCGAACTAGGGCTACTTTTATAAGGATTTGCTCCACGTTACCGCTTCGCGTCCCGTTGTAATAGCCATTGTATCATGTGTGCAGCCCAGGATATCAAGGGACATGCTGACCTGGCGTCATCCCCACCTTCCTCTCCCGTGAGGGAGCAGTCTCGCCTGACACGTATAACAGACAACGAGGGTTGCGTTCGTTACCCCACTTAAGGGAACAATTCAAATCACGAACTGACGACGGCCATGCATCACCTGTCCCAATGTCCGAAGAAAGTCTGCCTTTCAGCAAATTGTCATTGGGATTTCTAACCCTGGTAAGGTTCTTCGTGTAGCATCGAATTAAGCCACATGATCCACCGCTTGTGCGAGCCCCCGTCTATTCCTTTGAGTTTTAGCCTTGCGGCCGTACTACCCAGGCGGTCCGCTTAACGCGTTAGCTTCGCCTCTCAGAGGGTCGATACTCCGAAAAGCCAGCGGACAGCGTTTAGGGCGTGGACTACTGGGGTATCTAATCCCATTCGCTACCCACGCTTTCGTGTCTCAGTGTCAGGAATGCGCCAGTCTATTGCCTTCGCTTTTGGTGTTCCCCATGATATCAACGGATTTCACCCCTACACCATGAGTTCCATAGACCTCTCGCATCCTCTAGTTATGCCGTTTCTTTTGCAATTTCGGGGTTGAGCCCCGAGCTTTAACAAAAGACTAACATAGCCACCTACACACCCTTTACGCCCAGTGATTCCGGGTAACGCTTGGGGCACTCGTATTACCGCTCCTGCTGGCACGAGTTTAGGAGCCCCTTATTCATGAGGTACCGTCAATAAACTTCTTCCCTCATAAAAGACTTTTACACTCCGAAGAGCTTCATCAGTCACGCGGCGTCGCTCCGTCAGGCTTTCGCCCATTGCGGAAGATTCTCGACTGCGGCCTCCCGTAGGAGTATGGCCCGTGTCTCAGTGCCATCGGTGGGGGTCAGGCTCTCACCTCCCCTAAGCGTCATAGCCTTGGTAAGCCGTTACCTTACCAACAAGCTGATACTCCGCAGGCCGCTCCCAGAGCGATAAATCTTTACCTAAAAAGGACCATCGGGAATTATTCTGCCTTTCGACAGGGTATGCCCGACTCTGGGGTGCGTACCTACGTGTTACTACCTCGTCTGCCATGACGCATCTCACTGTCGCTCGGTGCGAGTATTTGGAAAAAGTATCAGTATAAGAAAATTGTTTTTTATTCTTCCCTTATACATATACTAAACCCTTATACTGCATCGAAATACAGTGAGATGCATCATTCGACTTGCATGCCTTATCCACGCCGCCAGCGTTCACCCTGAGCTAGGATCAAACTCTAAATTAAGACCTGATTTTGCAAAACAAAATCAGGTGATGAACGGAACAAAAGAAAAGACAGCTTGTCCTCCTATGTTTCCCGAGAGGAAATATTAGAGGGTGCTTTTCTATTGTATATTGGTTTTTGTAAATTTTTTGTGTGTTTTGAGGACTTGCACAAACTATATGTTATTTCAATGTTCAAATGATAACTGCCCCAACGGCAGTCAGAGATACTATAAATGATTTCTTGGAAAATATCAAGTTATTTTCTTGCCCCATCTCTCAGCAACGACTAAAAGTGGTGTAGCGAGAAATATTGACCCCAGTACCATTCTGCCTTCGGCAGAAGCTACGGGGCAAGACGTGATGTAACTAATTTCTTTTTTCAGATAAACGCTGGATAGTAACAAGAAGAGGTGCTGCTAAGAATATCGATGAGTAGGTGCCTGCTATAACACCAGTCATAAGTACGAGGGCAAAATTTTGAGTTACCGGAGCACCTACAAAAAAGAGAGTGAGGAGTACAAACAATGTAGTCAATGAAGTGTTTATTGAACGAGTGTATGTTTGATTTAAACTCTTCCCAACAGTCAGCTCAAAATCTTCTCTAATATTGAGTTCTTTATTGGTACGTAAGTTCTCCCTCACCCGGTCAAATACCACAATGGTGTCGTTAACAGAGTATCCAAGAATTGCCAAAAGCGCCATAACAAAAAGCACATCAACCTGTGCTCCGACAAACACCCCTAGAACCGCGAACATTCCAATTGGAATAATAATATCGTGAAGAAGTGCCACTATCGCAATAAGACCGTATTTCAGTGACGACACTGGCTCACTCACTTTCCTGAATACAAATGCGATAAAGAGAATAATTGCTAAGACAACAATCGCTATGGCGAAAAATGCTTTATTGCGAAGTTCAGTACCGATGATTGGACCGATTGAATTGTACCGTTCTTCCACCACTTGTACGGTTCCGTTAATTGATAAAGCCTTTGAAATAATAATCCGTTCTTCCTCGGTTAGGTCACGAGTCCGTAGAATGTACCCATTCTCTCCCGTTGGTCGAAGTGAGTATCCTTCAACTGAAAGTGGGTTGAGCTGTTCTTCCAACACTACCTTGTCCGGCCTACCGTCCGGATAGCTTACTTCGGTAATTGCGCCACCGGTAAAGTCTATGCCAAACTGGAGTCCAAAAAATGCTACCGATAAGAATGATAGTCCCACTATGATGCCAGAGAGTATGAAAAATATTTTTCTGTATGTTACGACAAACATTGTTACAGTGAAATTCCTCTACCGAATAAAAACTTAACAAGTCCTGTGTATGAATAGCCACCCACCGCATAGAGAAATGTCCGTGAAATAGTGATAGCACTTATCATACTGACCAAAATACCAATCCCAAACGTAAGTGCAAATCCCTTCACAAGTGAGGTGCCAAACCAAAACAAGATAACCGCCGTAATGATGCTTGAAATGTTCCCATCCCTGATTGAAAACCATGCTCGTGCAAAACCATCTTTTACAGCATTTGTAGTATCTTTTCCTTTTATAAATTCTTCTTTCATTCGCTCAAAAATGAGAATATTTGCATCAACCGCCATACCAATTGAAAGAATGAATCCAGCAAGCCCTGCTGCAGTAAGTGTGACTGGTATGAATTTAAACAAAGCAAGTATTATAAATACGTATATGGCAAGTGAAAGAGTAGCGAGCACCCCAGGCAGACGGTACCAGAGAATGAGAAACAGTGCTACCAGTGTCAGTCCGAGCATACCCGCTTGTATTCCTCTATTAAGTGCTTCTTCACCGAGAGAAGCCCCGATAGTCTGTGTGGAAAGTAGTTCTATGGGGACGGGAAGCGCCCCGAAGTTGAGATTACGCACCAATAGCTTTGCACTTTCTGGTGTAAAGCTTCCGGTGATAATAGCAGTGCCTCCGGTAATTTCCTGTTGAATGACCGGCGCAGAAATTGACTCCCCGTCAAGAAAAATTGCTAGCTGTCTTCCGACATTATTTCGTGTAATCTCGGCAAAAATATCAGCACCTTCCTTCGTAAACTCCAATCGTATAATAGGCTCATTTGAGATCTGTCCACTTTGTGTGCTCCCAAACTCAAGTACCGCTCTTTTGAGAAATCTTCCGGTCAGTTCGGTTTGAATAAATATATCTCCCACATTTTCTGTCCCATTTTCGGGTAGTAGTGCTTCGGCCCGAACCAATTTAAATTCAAGAAGTGGTGTTTCGCCTATAATCCGAACGGCTTCGGTAATATCAGTCACGCCCGGAAGTTCTACAATGAGCCGCTCTCCCCTAACTCCTGCAAAGATACTGCTTTGTTCAACCTGAACAATCGGTTCAGAAACTCCAAAAAGATTAACTCTTCTTTCTATTACATCGCGAAGCGCATTCATTGAGCCTTCTATCTCTTCCTGTGGCAAATTAGATACATCCGCTTCGTATATAAGATGTGTACCACCTGCCAAATCAAGACCGAGTTTAAACTTAAAACGAGACTCTGTATTAATCTCTGATGTATAGACAAAATAGCCGATTCCCAAGCCGACTAACAGTATTAATAGTGCTGCAATTCTAATCCTTAGCATATTTCAACAGTATAGATGTTTGGAACCACTTTGCAAATTTAAATGCAATTACTGTATTTACTTCACCTTATGATAATCCTTATACCAGGAGATGAACTTTTCCATCCCATCTGAAATATTTACTTTTGGAGAATACCCACAAAGCGCTTTCGCTTTTGATATATCAGCATATGTCTTTACCACATCTCCAGGTTGAATGGATAAAAATCTCTTTTGCGCTTTTATCTCAAGAATAGATTCTATAGTCCCTATAAAATCCATCAATTCAACACATTTGTTGTTGCCAAGATTAACTATTGAAAAACCATTTTTACACTCTAGTAGACCAATACATCCATCAATGATATCTGAAATAAATGTAAAGTCACGTTGTTGTTTCCCTTTATTAAATACATCTATCGTCTTTCTATTAATAATATTTTTCGTGAAAATATATGGCGCCATATCCGGTCTACCATACGGGCCATACACAGTAAAGAATCGCAAGCATGTAATATTCATATTAAACAAATGACAGTACGTATACGCCAAAAGTTCAGCTGATCTTTTTGAACAAGCATATACGGAAATTTGTTCATCAACACGATCATTTTCAGAATACGGCACTTTGATGTTTTTCCCATACACCGATGATGAAGACGCTATTAAGATGTGTTGCACATTATATTTTTTTGCGAGTTCTAAAACTGTTAAAGTTCCGATATAGTTCGAGTGTGCGTATATAAATGGATTCTCGATTGATTCACGCACGCCAGGTTTGGCAGCTATGTGGTATACAACATCAAATGTATTAGACTGGAATAAATTGCCTAGTTTTTTCTGGTCGGTTATATCTATGGTGTAATTTTCTACATCACCAACAAGATCCCTAAGGCGCGCTTTCTGCAACTTTTTACCAGAAAGAGATAGTTTGTCTACAGATATAACACTATGACCTTCCCGTGACAACTGATTGATAAGATGGCTCCCTATAAAACCCGCTCCTCCTGTGACGAGAATTTTCACGATAATTAATTATTACGAAACGCGCTTATCCTCCGGGACATATCTTTCATACCTTCCAATTGTTTTTGAAAATGCATCACGCGACTCGTATGTGTAATGATATCCAAATTTTTTGGTCAATTTTGATCCATCCATAACTATTGGGTATGAGTAAAACCGCCAAATACCTTTTGAGGTCGGTACTTTGCCACGCGTAATATGCCAGAAAAAAAAGTATGCTAGACGCACCATCCATGGCCGCACTGGAAGAACTTTTTTTCCAACCGCTTGTGCCATTTGAGGTGCAAAAACAGGTTCTCCTCCCGTTGCAAGATTAAAAATTTCATAATTGTTTTTTATTTCTGATGAAAATGCCAAAAGTGCAATGATGTCAGTTATATCATCTTCATGCACAAACTGTCTGACCCACCACGGTGTAGCCGGGACAAACGAAACCATCATTGATATTATTCGATAAATAAAATCTTTTTTCAGTTGACCAGACAAAGCAGATTGGAGTCCAAATCGGTCATGCATCATAAAACGGCCACGCGGTCCAGTGATGGCTGCGGGGCGTACTATGGAAACAGAAATATTATTTTCTTTATGTCTTTTTTCCCACTTTGAACATAAGTTCCTTTCCACCTGTATTTTTTCAATACCGTATGAATATTCTTCTTCACGCATTGGTTCATCTTCAGTAAAGAGATGGTCTATGGTGTTACTCTTGTATGCACCATAGAGAGATGCTGTAGAAAAATATATGAGTCTTTCGGTAGATGAGGTGGAGAATGCAAAATCAAACACCGCGTCAGCACCATCCACATTCCATGTCCATTGTGTTTTTGAATTTCCGTACATTTCCCGTATTTGCCACGCAGCATGAATGACGATACTTGGTTTGTGCTCTTTCGCTTTTTTCTGCCATGTACCGTCAGAAGTATTTGCCTCAATCCAGATAATCTTTTTATTTTCTTTGAGCAGGTCAGGTATTGGCTCCATATCAAGTGCTACTATTTCTTTTACATCATCGCGCTTTGAAAACTGGTCACAGAGCATTGCTCCTACATAACCCGCACCGCCTGTTATAAAAATGGTTTTTTTATCATTACTCATGGTAGTAATCTTGAAATAAGTGTCTGTATGGTGCGTAGTGCAATAACGATGTCAAGTAAAAATGACTTATTTTTTATATAGTACAAATCGTATGAAAGACGAATTTTTGTCTCTTCTACCGACTGTGGGCTAATGTTGCCTTTTGAGTAATCTTGCTTTATCTGTGCCCAACCGGAGAGTCCTGGCTTTACAAGATAACGCATATTGTAATGAGGAATTGCTTCAGCAAGTCGTGACCCCAATCCTGACACATCATTGCGAGGGCCAATGAGCGACATTTCTCCTTTTAATATATTAAAAAGCTGGGGCAATTCATCCAGTTTGGCTTTACAGGCATAGCTCGGTGCGAGCCTGGGTGAACACCGCAACAGGGCATGGGTTCCGCTCCTTTCACGCGCGGTTTCAGGCGAAACGGAACAGCGCTGGTGGGGCAAGGAATGCGCCTAGCGGGCACACAAGGGCAGGCGGGATCGGATGTCGTGGAAGGGCGGACTGCCCTCGACAGTTGGTCATCCACATCAGGCCAATCAAGACAGCTACCAGGAGCGTTATGGGAAGCCACAGCGCTCGAACAGTCGCGCCTTGGGTGGGCGGCTCCCATGGGGTCTGTCTCGCCGGGGCTGCGCCCGGCGCCCGCGCGGATACCGCATAGACCGCGCTCTTGAGTTCCTCCAACTCCAGCACCGGTTGAGGCCGGGCTGCGAACGTCGGGACCCCCGCCGGCTCTCTCCTTTCCCGTGCGCTTTGACGGTGAGCCGGCTTGGGACGCGTGTGTCGGGAAGCAGACTTGGCCTTTTGCTCTTTTGCGGCGAGAAGACCTG
>JADFSL010000024.1 GCA_022560785.1 Patescibacteria group bacterium | reverse complement strand
CCACTTAAAACGCTTACAATGCCTTTCTGTGCCTTTTGAAGTTTGCCTCTACGAACTACGCTCCATAATTTTTTCTCTTTCGTATTCAGAAATTACTCCTTGGATTTGTAGCAAAAGTTGATCCTCAGGAGAAGATGAAATTTCTCTATTGGTAAAAACAATCTCTTAAACAATTTTAAAAACTTTTTCATATGATTTTGCGAAATTATGCGATTTAGTAAAATTGTGCCTACGGGCCCGGCCTGACGTGATTCTGCGGAATTACCAAGTTTCGAATTTGATAATTCGCACGCCGTGTCTACGTCGACTAATATACGGCTACTACGTAATTCTGTGGAATTATGTCGTCTCAGCATCAGTTGAGAGACGACCCCAAGCGCGACCGTATTATACCAGACCGCAAACCTATAAGCAATTTTTAATTTTAGAACTTAGTTATCTTTTAGATGAATCAGGGCGATCAACAATACTTGAAAATAAAATAAAGAAATTTGATCTTAATGATGACGGTTTTGATGACATAATCACATTTGTAGTAGTTCCTGATTGGGAAAGAAGGGATCTAGAGCTTGCAACCTTCTTTGGTTCTGATACTACATATAAATATTATGAAGATGGTTTCAATTATTTCCGTATAGATTATGAAAATGATAACGATTGTACTATTGATAATGTAGAAATTAATAAGATTTATATATCATGTAACGAATCAGGTGAGAAATTTAGCACTGTACTTACGCCACAATACGATGGTGGAGGTTACAAAACCTCTTATAGTGACATAGTAGTTACATATCAACCGAAAGACACACACAAAGAGTATGTTAGTTCTAATTCCAATGTTAGTTTTTTTTACCCTGATTCACTTAATATACAAGAGAGAATATATATTTTCCCCGATGTAGCATCTCCACGTCGAATTTCAAAAATTGATATTTATGATGGAGCAAAAATAATATTATCAATTGACTCAAGAACAATAAGAAATGCTACCGGCGGGACTGGTGCTTCTTCGATTGGTTTGAAGAATATCGGGTCATTTATACGTACAGCTGATGGAAATCATCTATATAGATTTGCTGTTTACGGAAATACTGATTACTTTATATATGGTGAAAGTAATGTGGAGTTATCCGCTGTGATAGACGGAAAAATAAAAAATGGGCGATTCTATAAAATTTATTCTGGCAAAAACCTCACCGAAAAGAACTTATTAATTGCGGACCAAATATTGGCCTCATTACAATATATCGCTTTTGAAGATACAAAGAGCAATGTGACTGAAGTCGCAGTCCCAAATAAGCTATTCAAACTTCCAGGTATTAATGTGTCTGTTAATTTACCATATGATTATTTAGATATGTCAACGTCTAAAACAAGATTTTTTAGCTTTGGTCACAAGGATTTTCCATTTTATTACAATTTATCTTTAGGTCTTGAAGTTATATCTATCACAGGTGCTAATACGAGTGGATATGATGCAGAAACAGGGAAGTGTATTGTAAACAATAAACTTCAGGAAACTGAAGAAATAGCTGGGTACAACGCTTGTCGTAAATATTTTGCGGGAGGACAATCTGTACTATTAATTGATGATCTAAAAAATGAAATACTTAAAATTGGAATCACACCAATTACATATGATCCGAGAGCGCAGACTTTATTACTAAACATAGATATCGACGATATTATAAAAACAGTTATTTGGAATTAAAATTGACTCTATAGAAAATAAAAAATAGTATGTATCTATGAAAAAGAAGACGAAAAATAGCAGGTATTCAAAAAAGAAAGTCTTGTATCGAAGTTCTATCACTGGTCGTTTTGTTTCAAAACGACATGCAAAAGGGCACCCAAAGATAACAACAAAAGAGCATCGTTGAAATAGGAAAAAAATAACCCTCAGTACACAATATCTTCATACTTTGTCCTGAGGATTTGTGATACAAAGGTTCACTTGAGAACAAACTAAATCAGTGTTCCTTCAATCAAATAGCATTCTATATCTACCAACCAACGCATGTCTCCTTTTACTCCCGCCTGGAGATACTCTAGAGTCAGGTTTTTTGCTGCCAGATAAACAGCTGCCAAAGCTTCTTCATAGCATATCTCCGGTGTCGTCCAACTTGGTGCAACTAAAGTTGTTTTACTTGGTATAGTTAGAGTTGTTTGATCAGAAATTTCTAACTCTCCCAAAAATGAGAGCAGTACAATAGCAGCATAAATATCACCCATCGTTCATCTCCTGTAATATGCTTTTCAGCCTTCTTCTTCTATCCTTCATCCACCTTTATTTCTATTCCTTTCGGATGCAAAAGTCAATGAGGACTGTTATCGTGGATTTCGGGACATGTTTCACAGAATGTCAAGTGTCGCAAAAAGTTGGGGTGGGGGAGGGAGGTTCAATTTTTATATAAAGTGATACTCTCCCACCAAAACGACAAGTCGAGAGACCTCCCATCGGAAAAGAAGTATTTAAAACTGTTGTATATCTCCCATCAGGCCTCATATCCCGACTTTGCTGTTACTAATTCTATTATTTTTTTATTGTTGCAAGAAATTTGTTTTTGGTTACAACTCAATAAAAAATGGTTTTTAATAGGGAATAGCAAATGGGATGATTTTCTATTAAAACAATGTATATAAAAAGAGAGGACTCGCCTTTGTTGAGCACAAACACTATCGCCATTTAGATATACTTGGACCAAGTGGGCATCACCAAAGCATTCTGAGACAATTTTAGAGGATATTTGGCGCGTATTGTTTTATTAAAGCATAGTGTCGTAAAAGATATATTGTACGACGCTTATATATTCAAATTGTGTGAATATCAATACTACCTCCCTATCGATACAGTGTTATTATAAGAGTATTAACAAATAAAAAAATTTATTATGATTGTAATGGAAAAATATTTTAATGTCGCCCACCGATTTGGGCCACTACTTGCTAGAATTTTAATTGGAGGAATGTTTATCATGTCCGGAGTCCAGAAAATTTTTGCATTTGAGGGGACTGTATTTTTTACAGAATCTGTTGGCATGCCTTATCCAGCTGTCGCAGTAGTGTTGGCAATTCTTTTTGAAGTTTTGGGTGGATTGTCGATTTTGCTTGGTTGGAAAATACAGTATGGAGCAATTGCTCTTATTCTTTACACTGCGCTGGCAAGCTACTACTTCCACAGTAATTTTGCTGACCAGATTCAGATGGCATTCTTTATTAAGAACATGGCTATTATAGGAGGACTTTTGTACATGACTGCCTTTGGCGCGGGACACTTTAGTCTTGGGAAAAAAGAGCATATGCACCAAGAGAGTATGCAATCCCTTCCCCCACAATCTCCGGTAGTGTAACTAAAAACAAAAAACCGCACGAAGGCGGTTTTTTGTTTTTAGTTCTTGGCTATTTGGTTTTCTCTGCTCCAACATTTGGATGAAGCGAACCATGGTGCTGTTCCTTCTTTAGCAAATAAATAATCTGCGTAGAGAAGATTTCCGTTTAAGGAGTAAAGATTGTATCCGAGCCTGTCAGCAGTCTTGCTATGATAAAACTCGTTAATCTGCATAACTCCCACATCTGAGGCATTAATCTCGCCTCTGATGATATCGCCATTAGTACCAAAGTGTTTAAACTTTGATTCACACCATGCGATCTTTGCCATAATAGGTTTACTGGAGAAGTATCCACGCACGTATTCTTCAACTGAAGGTGAATTTCTAAATACCGGTACGATTCCCCTTTCCATACTTATAGCTGGTGCTGAGAATGAACTAAAGAAAGCTAAAGCCAGTAAAGATGATATAATAAGCTTTTTTATACTTTCAAAATAAAAAACTCGGCGCAAACCGAATCCACATCAGTATAACAAATCGATAGATTTTGTCAATTCTCTCACTTTTCGCATTATTCTTACTTTTCTAAATAATGAAAATGAGCTTATTATAAGCCATATCTTACTCTTTTATTCAAGTGGAAGTTTTGAGGATTTATAAATACATTAATAAGCG
The DNA here is from genome assembly GCA_022560785.1 of Patescibacteria group bacterium. Classification (NCBI taxonomy): domain Bacteria; species Patescibacteria group bacterium. The sequence continues at coordinate 5,810 of JADFSL010000024.1, read as the reverse complement.
TCAGTACGGTGCTCGTAAAACCTGCGATGAGCACTAATGTTTGTTTGTCCTTATGCCACTTCTTTATTTGTGCTTTTGTGCTGTTTTAATAGTGCGAGCGCTCCATGGAGTCCTCCAAAGTCTTCAAGCGTAGCTTGTTTTAATTCAGGAATTTCCGGGACAATCTTTAAAATGTTGTGTAAATGTTGGGAGACGTTAGCAACCTTTATTCCAACTTCTTTTACAATCATAGAGCCTCCGAGCACAACTACATTCGGAGACCAGTGCACTATTGTATTATTGAGTCCATACGCAAGCCACTTTGCAAGCTCGTCCCATACTGCATTGTCTGTGATTTCATACGCTCGTTTGGAAAAGCACCGTTCAACCGAAGTGCCTGATACATACCCCTCAAGATGCCCTCCCCCGTCTTGATGCTCTCCTTCAGAGCAGGAGGGACATACTGTTCCATACATGTCTATTATTTGATGCCCCGGCTCAAATCCAAACACATTATTGTCTATTTTGCCGTTTACTATGCGCGCACCGCCAACGCCTGTGCTCACTGTTATGTACGCTACTATTGAGTATCCTTTTCCAGCACCGGCAACTGCTTCTCCTAAACCAACAAGAGCCGAATCGTTTTCTAAATAAACTGTACTGTCAAAAGTTTTTTCAAGTTCTCCTTTGATATCCAAGTCTATCCACGTACCCAAATGTGGTGAATGAGTAAGTTTGCTTTTCTCACGATTAAGTGACCCAGGGACACCTCCGGCAAGTGCGGTTACTGGTTCTCCTTTTGCGATATCACCGATTATTCGTTTGAGTGTTTGAATTCCGTCCTCGGCATTCTTCGGAGTATCTACAACTATCGGTTCACTAAAATTATTGAGATCCTTTGAACCAGCGATTCTCATCTTTGTTCCTCCGATGTCAAATAAAATATACATAGACTTATTTTAACAATTTTCTTGTCTCTTCCTTATACAATTCAACCGAAGGTTGGTTAAATGCATTTATACCACGCAGTGATGCTAAATATAACACCTCTCTCATCTTAAACTGCATAAATGCACCCAGCGATTCTTCTGAAACACTATCAAGTACAATTTCCATAAATGGCAGTTCTTTTTTTGTGTAAACCCGCTTTGTTCCTTCAGCGATCGCGCTCATGATTTGAGTCAAACTTGTGTTTTCGGGGACTATCACATCAGCTGAATCATTGCTTCGAACAAATGTTGTCACACGGTTTTTAGGACCCGCTAAGTAAAACTGTCCAACTGAGTGCAGATCATTCGAGCCAACTGAAACAGTTGGGAGCATCCCTTCTTCTTTTTTACCTAAACTCTCCCCTGCTAGCTGACGATACCATTTACCAAGCGATTCAAGTTCTGGATGAAATACAAACATGTCATGTATAGATTTTCCATTTTGCAAATGGCAATACAGCAGTGTTGCTGAAATTAAAGAATCATTTTCTTCTCTCCGCGCACCTAAAAGTAGTTTCTCTATATCAATATTTACAAGCGCAAGTGGTAGAAGTCCTGCGGCAGAAAAGACAGAAAATCGACCTCCCACTTTACTTGGTATTGGGAGATGTATTATATTCTCATCCTCGGCTTGTCTCCAAAGTTTTGATGACTCATCGGTTATTATTATGATTCTGTCGTTTGAATTTTCAAATCGCTTATTGAGTGCTGAGCGTACAACCTCAGAGTTTGCAATTGTTTCGATGGTTTCCCCTGACTTGCTAATGATAACCACAGCTATTTCTTCGGATGATTGTATGTCATTCTGTATGAGTGTCTGCAATGCCGACATAAAATCTGAATCGTTGGTATCGGCAAAAATCATTTTGGGATATCTGTTTGTCTCCAACAAATCGGTGTGTCCATAAAGTGCATCGTATATAGCTCGTGCGCCCAAGTTTGACCCACCAATACCCACCACGACAATATATTTCAGTGCATCGCTTTTAATTTTATTCGCAATGTCATACACTGCCGCCGATATCGCTTTATCGTATGGGAGATGAAGAAAAGACTCTGGCGTTTTATACGAACCGTCTGTAGTGGCCTCTACAAGTTTTTGCTGGTACGCAGAGAGTTGTTCTGTGGTCGTCTGTATATCCTGCTGCGTTATACCAGATGATTCTTTGTAATTAAATTTCATTTATTTTACTGGATTGCACATCTTGCATATTCCAAGCTCCTCGAGCTTTTCAAGGTAGTCAATAACAGTTGTAACAAACTCCGCATGACTCCAAGCGAGAGGAGCTACCGATAGCTGGTCTCCGGTGTATGGGTGCAGCTTCTCTGACATTATACCAGACTTGAGCGCATGCTTTACTGACCATGAAAGCCAGTCTTTAACTACGGCCAAATCCTTCTCATTTTTGGCTATTTTGACGTAATACTGAGCAAACCATAGTGTTGTAACAAACCATGGATTTGGCGGATCGTTTGCTCCCACACGATAGTACATATCGTTTTCATAGCGAGATACACCTTTTACATCGGTGTTTAACACAAGCTTTTCTTGTATAGTCTTTAATGACTCTTGAACCCTCTTATCGTCTACTTCAAGAACATTGAACTTAAAAATTCCGTAGAAGCTACTCATATCAACTGTCGGATCATACTCAAACTGATTGTCCTTTGTGATATTAATCAGTTTATAAAACATTTTTCCTTTTTCGTTATAAAGATGTTCAAGCATAGCCTCTTTAACTTTTTCTGCGGTACCCGAGTAGTGCTTTGCGCTGTCGTTCTTACCGAGTAAGTCTGCAAATTTTGAAGCAGCGTAGAGAGCAGCGTACTTAGCAGAACAAGTAAAAGTGGATATTCCATATTTTTCCTCCCAAATATCATAACTCGGATACGAAAGCCCCGTGTCCTTGTAAGTGTAGTTTGCAATAAAATCCGCTGATTTTTTAATGAGAGAGTTATACAAATCTTCAATAAACTCAAGATCTTTTGTCAGTTCGTAGTGCTTCCATAGTGCAATGAGCACAAGGGAGGTCTCATCTTCCTGAATTGGTAGTTCTGCTTTTCCCAACCGTATCCACGGATGCCATGAACTGCCAAGTGATTTGTCTGGGCGATACTTATGCATAAAATAACCCTCATCCGACACCACATCGTTGCAAAACTGAAAGAACCGCTTTCCTATAGTGAAGTCCCCCACTCTGTCTAGTGCCATAGCCACGAACGCACCATCCCGTGGCCACATATAGCTGTAAGTGTCTCTACCATGCTGGAGCATGTCTGAATCTCCTGAGGCGATAATGGCACCTCGATTGTCTGCGTGAGAACGTAAAATGAAAAGTGATTTTTTAAACACTTCAATAATAGAGCTATCCAACCCCCAAAAATTAAATTGATATTTATTGACCCATGCGTGCCAAAAGTCCCTCGTGGTCTGCATCAGATGCATTGGTGTTTTTTTCAATAAATAAGAATTAAGCGCATGTACTTCTTTGATTGATTGCCCCACTGCAACCCAATAATGAAACATACTTTCTTTTGTGCCGGCAATTTCAAATGATATTTCAATTACTGAATCCACCACTCCATGTTCAATTGGATTATTGGACAGTTCACCATCCTCTGCATCCTTAAATGTTCCTTCCATACCTTCTATTTCAAACAATCCAATACTGTAATTCTTAAATCCTATTTCTTTTTTTGATTTTGCTGCATTGATTAAAAACACCCGCTTACCTTTATAATGAATAATGGCTTTGCAGCGAGGGTCATAATACGCAGTATTACCTCTTCTGGATTCAGATAATTCAAATTGTTGACCAAGGAACATTTTAATGGTTCGCGTTTTTGAATTAAGATTACGTATTGTTATTTCACGTATAAAAATATTTTTTTCATTATAAACAACATCAGCTATAAAAACACTTACCCCGATTTCTCTGTTTATCGCAACAATATTACTAGCGGCAGTTTCTCTACCGCAATCCATATCTATTTCCCACGCCGGATTATCAAACCAACTCAGATGTCCGTCAACCCACACACCGATGCGATGAATATGCCCTTTGCCTAAGTGATTTTCAAGTCCAACATACGGGAAATAGAAATCACGAACTTGCGCTCTGTGATCAAGTCCGATAAATATTTGTCCGTTTCCTAGAATAATTGCTTTTGGCATTACGGTGAAATAAGTCTTGTAAGATAACCAGATGACGCTTTTTTTTGTTTTTCTTGTATTCGCAGTTTGAGATCGCTGAGTACATTCATAAATGTTATATAAGCTTCATACGGCGATTCGTATGGGTTAAAATATGCATGCACATCACCGTCCGCAGACCACTTAGTACACATGTAATAAAAATGATCAGACGTCTGCAGTTTTCTCCAATCTTCAATTAACACTGCATCTTTAGTCTTGTATACATCATCTTCCAGCTTGTAAATGTCGTTAATTGCCGCCTGTTGTATTTCATTTCCGGTCCACGCGGAAAGGTCACGGTCGGTGTCTGCCCATGTAAGAATATGTGGGACATCAATCTCTCCAACCGAATCATAATCTCTAATGGTTTCAGACGGAGTTTTGAAGGTGTTATTTGGATGTTTAAGAATTTCTTCTGGCAGTTGCCTAAGAAAATTAAAAATACCAGTTACTTCCCACTGATGCTCACCAAAAGTCTCATAATCCATAAAAAGATTCACCGTTTGTCCATTTCCATGATGTGATGATATCCATGCAGCGTATGTAGGCGCATCAAGTGGCCACCCTTCCCATGAAGGCTCACTGAACCGAAAAGCAATGTCATCAGAAAGTCGATAGTTTTTGAGAAGTAGTTTTATGTTTTTACAGTCTTTAGGACGATATACAAAGTTTGGACTTCTCCACCCAAGTATTGGATCCCATCCTTCCGCCATAATACCGGCATAGCCTTTTTTATCTGCCCATTGTGCAAGGTCGTTGTTGTATGAAAGTTCTGTGTTGCGAAGTATTGTGGGAGTTTGTCCAAACAAGCGTTGTATAGTTGTGCGGTGCTGGATGACCTGCCTTTCAAATTCTTTTGGAGAATAGAAAAATGCCAATGAATGATGGTAGGTATCGCCCAGAATTTCAACCCGTCCGGTATATACAAGCTCTTTAAACAAGTCCAATATTTCTGGAAAATCCTTCTCTAACTGCTCGAGTACAACACCGGAAAACGATAGTGCAAATCGAAACTCTGGATGCCTTTTGAGAAGATCTAAAAGGATTAAATTAGTGGGTAAATATGATTTTTGCACCACTTTCGCAAGTACTTTTTTGTTATTGAGATCGGTTTCGGACTCATCATTGAAATAATTGTTGTCGTTTCCAATATCAAATATTCGATAACGCTTAATGCGCATTGGTTGATGTACATGGAAGTAAGGACAAACCGATAACATATATTTATTATACAGTATTACTTACGGACTAGGTAAACTTTTTATAAATTTGAATGCATTTTTGTGCTGCTTTGTGCCATGTAGCAGCTTCGGCTTCTTTTTTCCCGTGTTCTTGCATTTGTTTTGACATTACAGGATATCTCAATGCACAAATTATTTTGTTGGCCATTTCTTCAATATCCCAAAAATCAACTTTAAGCGCTCCGGTAATTATCTCAGAAATACCAGACTGTTTTGATAAGAGAACTGGAGTGCCGTTTAGAATTGATTCAAGAGGTGTCAGCCCGAACGGCTCTGACACCGAAGATAGTACAAACAAATCTGCAGAGCGATATAGCTTGTTGAGCTTTTCTCCACGCACAAATCCGGCAAACAGGACTTTTCCAGAAATACCCAGTTCTGCCGATAGACGTATAATCTGCCACT